>NZ_JAOQOS010000001.1:3597500-3682574 GCF_025961995.1 Sphingobium sp. B8D3A
TAGGCCCACTCAGCGCCTGAAACGACAAGAGCACGATCAGCCTGCATGGCCGATCGTGCTCTTTTGATTTGGTCGAACCGGATCACAGCCCGGCCCGCGACGTCCGCACCTTCAAAGAGCGCGGTTCCGGATCAGATCATTCCGCCGCTTCGGTCGCACGAGGGCGACGGCCCCGGCGCGGCTTTGCGGGCGCTTCCGTGGCGTCATTCGCCTCTGCCGGCGCTTCGGCCCGATCCTCGGACTCGTCCGATTCGATGCGGGCGATGGAGGGCGGCAGACCGGGAAGGCCGATCTCGCCCTCATCCCGATCGGTTTCGTCATCATTGGCAACGCGCGGACGGCGCGGCTGACGCTCTTTGCGTTCAGCACGCTCCGGGCGCTCGGCGCGTTCCGGGCGTTCAGCACGCTCGGGCCGCTCTGCCCGTTCCGCACGCTCGCCCTGGTCCTGACGCGGCTCCTGCCGTGCCGGGCGATCCTGCCCGTCCCGGTCCCGCCCACGATCGCGGCGCGGGCGCTCGTCCTGATTGCGATTGTCCTGCTGACGGAAATCCTGATGGCGCGGTGCGAACTCGTCGCCATCCTCGCTGCCGTCGATCAGCTCGTCATTGTCGAAGCTGTTGTCCTGATCGCCATCGTCGTTGCGACGGAAGCGGCCCTGCTGCTCCTCCTGCCGCGCACGGTTGTCGGCGAGGACGCGAAAATAGTGATCGGCGAACTGCAGATAATATTCCGCGTTCACCCGATCGCCGGACATCTGGGCGTCGCGCGCCAGATTGCGATATTTTTCGAGAAGCTGAGGCGCATTGCCCCGTGCGCGGCTGTCGATCCGGTTGCCCGAATCGCCGTTACCGCGATTGCCTCCGCCCCCTTGGCGCGGGTTATTCCGACCGCGACGGCGACCGGCCTGACGATTATTGATCAAAGGTTCGTCCCTATGCTCTCGACTAAAACCCGGCGTTCCCGATCAATGGCCCCAAGCGCTATACAACACATCGTTGGCGGAACGGTTTTGACACCGCTCTCGCCCCGCGCTTCGGCCAACGGCTCCAATTCCAGAACGCCGCCAAAACTGTGGGAGCAGACCACTCACGCAAGCGCTTCGCGCGTTTGCAACAGTGGTCCTGAAACTGGCAGATAGTCGTTCCCGTGCATCAAACCAAGCGAAAATCGTTGGGAGCCGTGAAAAAGCGCAGCCCTATGCCCTGGTGAGCACCAGCGCCCGCGCCCGCCCGGCCAGATCGCGGCGCACCGCGACATGGAAGCCGGCTTCCCGAAACAGTGCGCCGGCCGTCTCCTCCTGGTCGAAACCGATCTCGAAGATCGCTGCGCCTCCTGCGGCGAGGCGGTCGCCCGTCTGCGCGGCGAGCCGCCGATAATCGTCCAGCCCATCGGCTCCTGCGAACAGGGCGCTGGCTGGCTCATGATCGCGCACCTGCCGGGGCAGCATGGCGGACGTGCTGATATAAGGCGGGTTGCAGAGAATGAGGTCGAAGCACTCCTCGATCCCGTCGGCCCAGTCCCCCGCGCGGATCTCCGCCCGCGCCTCCATCCCGCAAAGCCGGACATTCGCCCGTGCGATCTCGATCGCAGCCGCAGAGGCATCGACGCCGACACCGCTCGCCTCCCGCCAGACATCCAGCGCCGCCAGCAGCAGCGCCCCCGAGCCGGTGCCGAGATCGAGGATGCGTCCCGGCGGCCGCCTCCCCTCGAACTGCGCGATCGCCGCCTCGATCAGGGTCTCGCTGTCCGGTCGCGGCACGAGCACGCCCGGCGCGACCTTCAGGGTCAGCGTCCAGAAATCCCGCGTGCCGGTGATGTAGGCGATCGGCTCATGCGCCAGCCGCCGGGCGAGCAGCGCATCCGCGCCCTCGGGGCAGGAGAGCCGGGGCAGGGCAAGGATCATCTCCTCGCGGCTCATCGCCAGCGCGTGGGCGGCAAGCAGTTCAGCATCGAGCCGGGGCGTATCGCTGACCGCGCCCAGAGCGGTCGTGGCGGCGCGCAGCCAATCGGCCAGCCCGCTCACAAGCTCGTGCTCCTGCGAAGGCAGGAGCCCAGGGCAAAGCAGCCCCCCGCTCCCGGCTTCATGGTCGACACACCCCCGCCGCTCACGCCGCCATGTCGAGCTGCGCCAGCCGCGCAGCCTCATCCTCGGCGATGAGCGCGGCGATCACCTCGTCTAGTCCAGGGCCTTCGAGAATTTCCGGCAGGCGATGCAGGGTCAGGTTGATGCGATGATCGGTCACGCGGCCCTGCGGGAAATTATAGGTGCGGATGCGCTCCGAGCGGTCGCCCGAGCCGACCATCGCCTTGCGCGCGCCCGCATGCTCCGCCTGCGTGCGCTCGCGCTCGGCTTCATAGAGGCGTGTGCGCAGCACCTTCATGGCCTTCGCCTTGTTCTTGTGCTGGGACTTCTCGTCCTGCTGCGTCACGACGAGACCCGTCGGCAAATGGGTGATGCGCACGGCGCTGTCGGTCGTGTTCACATGCTGCCCGCCCGAGCCGGACGAGCGATAGACGTCGATCCGCAGGTCAGTCGCCTCGTTGATCTGCACGTCGACATCCTCGGCCTCGGGCAGCACGGCCACGGTCGCCGCCGAGGTGTGGATGCGCCCGCCGCTCTCCGTCACCGGCACGCGCTGCACGCGATGGACGCCGCTCTCGAACTTCATGCGCGCGAACACCCCAGTGCCGGTCACGCTGGCGATCACTTCCTTGAAACCGCCCGCTTCGGACGCGCTGGCCGAGATGATCTCGACGCGCCAGCCCTGCGTCTCGGCATAGCGCTGATACATGCGGAACAGATCCCCGGCGAACAGTGCAGCCTCATCGCCACCCGTGCCGGCGCGAATCTCCAGCATGGCCGGACGGGCATCCGCCGCATCCTTGGGCAGTAGCGCCACGGCCAGCGCATGTTCGGCCTGCGGAAGCCGCGCGCGCAGGCTCTCCAGTTCCTCCTGCGCCATCGCCTTCATTTCGGGATCGGCGAGCATCGCCTCCAGCTCACCCTGCTCGGCGCGCAACGCCACAAGCGCCCGCGCGGCCTGCACCACCGGCTCTAGTTCGGCATAATCCTTGGACAGCCGCACGAACTCCGCCGGATCAAGATCCGGCCGGGCCATCTGCGCCTGCACCTCCTCCTGCCGCCGGAGGATCGCAGCGATGCGATCGGGGGAGATGGTGGTCATGCCCCGATGTCGGTCAGCAGAACCGTTGCGTGAGGAACCAGACCATCCACGTGATCAATTTCAAAGCTTCGACGGATAATTGCTTCTAGTTTTTTGGGCTCAAGGGAAGTGTCGAGGTCTTCCCGGCCAAATGCCAAACGAGCACAAACAGCCCCGGATGGGGCCGAGCCGGGCAGATTGGTCTTGATGATCCAGTCCGAATTGAGGCTACGTGCCTTTTGATAACGCTTCTTGAGGGATCCCGACACGATCGGTTCAACGGTGATTCCGTTGCGCCGGAAAAGTGAAGCAATCTGGAGAGCGAACATCTCCGAACCAATATCGTCGGCAACCACTACGAGTTCAGGGCGCTGCTCTCTCGGCGCATCCAGCAGCATCCCCAGCCGCTCAATCCCCGCCGCCCAACCGACCGCCGGCGTCGCCGGGCCGCCCAGCGTCTCGATCAGCCCGTCATAGCGGCCACCGCCCAGCACCGTCCCCTGCGCGCCCAGCCGATCCGTGACGAACTCGAAGGCGGTGTGGCGATAATAATCCAGCCCGCGCACCAGCCGGGCATTGCGGGTCCACGCCACGCCAGCCGCCTTCAGCCCGTCGGTCACCTTCTCGAAGAAGGCCTGCGCCTCGTCGGTCAGATAGGCGTCGATATCCGGCGCGTCCGCCACGATTGCCTGATCGCGCGGGTCCTTGCTGTCGAGGATGCGCATCGGGTTCTTTTCGAGCCGGGTCAGACTGTCTTCGCTCAGGCTCGCCTTGTGGCCTTCGAAATGCGCAACCAGCGCAGCGCGCCAGGCATCACGGCTTGCGGCATCCCCCAGCGTGTTGAGCGTCAGCGTCACGCCCTCGCTGATGCCCAGCTCCTTGAGCAACTGATCGGCGAAGATCAGCAGCTCGGCATCGGCCAGCGGCTCGGCCGCGCCGATGATCTCGGCATCGATCTGGTGGAACTGGCGATAGCGGCCCTTTTGCGGCCGCTCATAGCGGAACAGCGGCCCGTGCGTCGCAACCTTGAGCGGCGCATATTGCTGCCAGCCCTCGGTGATATAGGCCCGCGCGATGCCGGCGGTGAACTCCGGACGCAGCGTGAGCGAATCCCCGCCGCGATCCTCGAAGCTGTACATCTCCTTGGAGACGACATCGGTGGTTTCGCCCAGCGAGCGGGAGAAGACTGCCGTCTGTTCGAATACCGGCACTTCGATCCGCCGGAAGCCATAGAGTTTGCGGACTTTCTCGAACGTTTCGAGCACATGCGCGAAGCGGTCCGCGCTGTCGCCGATCATATCCTGAGTGCCGCGAACGGGCCGGGGTGTCTCGATTTTCGCCATGGCCGCGCCTCTAGCGGGAATCGCGCTTTAAGGAAACCGGCTTGCAAGGGCAGCTTGTTCTCTTTATGTTCCTTCGTGAGCTTGGGGAGACAGTGATGAGCGACAGCTTCGAAGGCGGATGTCAATGCGGCGCGGTGCGTTACCGGGCAACAGGAACGCCTGAGCATGTGGCGCTCTGCCATTGCGCGGACTGCCGCAAATCATCTGGCGCGCCGATGGTGCTCTGGGCCGCCTTTGCGGAAAAGGCGGTGACGGTGCTGACTGGCAATGTCAGCGATTATCAGTCCTCCCCGTCCGTGACCCGGAGCTTCTGCCCCGTCTGCGGCACGGGCCTGTTCTTCACAAATCCGGAGGCCTTGCCCGGGCTGATCGATATCCAGGCCGCCACGTTCGACGATCCCGAGGCGCTGCCGCCGCAAGTGCAGATCCAGACCGCCGAGCGGCCGCACTGGATGACCACACTGGACGCCCTTCCGACGTTCGAGCGCTTTCCCGGCGAATAAGGTTCGCCCCGTCCTTTTCCTCCGAAGCGCGCGACAAGGCTGAGGGTTTGACACGGATCAACGCCGCCCCTGCCGAAAGCGGCCATTCACTCGACTTGTTGAGAGATCAATCAAGGAGAGTCGGATGGCCCACTACCCCAATACGCCCGGCATGACAGGCGTGCTGCGCCCGTTGCGCATCGAAGGCGACATTCTGGATATGGAAGTCGAGGGGGAAATCCCCACGCAACTCAATGGCACCTTCCATCGCGTCCACCCCGATGCGCAATTCCCGCCGATGTTCGAGAACGATCAGTTCTTCAATGGCGACGGCATGGTCAGCCTGTTCCACTTCCATGATGGCAAGGTCGATTTCCGCCAGCGCTACGCGCAGACCGACAAGTGGAAGGCCGAGCGGGCCGCCGGCAAGTCGCTGTTCGGCATGTATCGCAATCCGCTGACCGATGACGAGAGCGTCAAGGGCATGATCCGCGGCACGGCCAACACCAACGTCATGGTCCACGCTGGCAAGCTCTATGCAATGAAGGAGGACAGCCCCTGCCTCATCATGGATCCGCTCAGCCTGGAAACCGAGGGCTACACGAATTTTGACGGCAAGATCAAAAACCAGACCTTCTCCGGCCACGGCAAGATCGACCCCGTCACCGGCAATTTCTGCAACCATGGCTATGCCGCGACCGGCGTGCTGACCGATGATGTCAGCTATTTCGAGATCGACCCGCAGGGCAATGTGCTGTTCGAGACCTTCTTCAAGGTCCCCTATTACTGTATGATGCACGACTTCGGCCTCACCCAGGATTATGTGATCTTCCACATCGTGCCGATCACCGGCAATTGGGATCGGCTGAAAGCCGGCAAGCCGCATTTCGGCTTCGACAAGACGCTCCCGGTCTACCTCGGCGTGCTGAAGCGCGGCGCTGATGGCTCCGACATTCGCTGGTTCAAGCGCGACAACTGCTTCGCCAGCCATGTCATGAACGCCTATCAGGACGGCACCAAGATTCACTTCGACACCTGCGAGGCGAAAGGGAACAGCTTCCCCTTCTTCCCAGACATTCATGATGACAGCTTCGATCCGGTGGCCGCGCGTCCCTTCCTGACCCGCTGGACGGTCGACCTGGCCTCCAACGGCGACGAATTCACCAGCATCGAGAAGCTCACCGACTGGATCGACGAATTTCCCCGCATCGACGAGCGCTTCGTCGGCCAGCCCTATCGCCACGGCTGGGGCCTGGTGATGGACCCGGACATGCCGATGGACTTCCTCCGTGGTCGCGCCAGCGGCTTCAAGATGAACAAGATCGGCCATTGGGATCTCGTCGCACGCACCGAGGATTGCTGGTGGGCGGGTCCGGAATCGATCATCCAGGAGCCCTGCTTCGTGCCGCGCTCGGCCGATGCGCCGGAGGGCGATGGCTACATCATCGCGCTCGTGGACAATCTCATCACCAACTATTCCGACCTGGTGGTGCTCGACGCGCTCAACCTGCCCGCCGGGCCAATCGCCCGCGCCAAGCTGCCCATCCGCATCCGCTCGGGCCTGCATGGCAATTGGGCGGACGCCAGCAAGCTGCCGCGCGCGGCCTGAGGCCGAGCATAGGATATAGACCGAGGGGGTGGACGCCTTGCCACCCCCTTGTCATGCTGGGCGCATCTATTTCCCCGGAGTGCCATGATGCGCCGTTGCCTTTTGCCTGCCCTTCTTCTGCTGACTCTGCCCGCAAGCGCGCTTTTCGCTCAGGATGCCGCCGCGCCGCCGCCGCGCTCTGCCCCCGCGGCTCTCCCGATCCTGAGCACCGTGCCGCAAGCGCGGGACATCGCCTGGACCAGCGGCACGCTCAAGCTGGAGGTGGATGCGACCGATGTGGACCGGCGCATCATCACCATCCGCGAGACCATCCCCATGTCGACCGGTGGCCCGCTGACCCTGCTGCTGCCGGAATGGCTGCCGGGCCACCACGCCCCGCGCGGGCAGATCGAGAAGATCGCGGGCCTGAGCTTCACCACGGCGGACGGCCGGCCGTTGCGCTGGAAGCGCGACCCGCTCAACGTCTACGCCTTCCACCTCTCCGTGCCGGACGGGGCAGGCGCCGTGATCGCCAATTTCCAGTTTCTGGCGCCCACCGCGGGCAATCAGGGCCGGATCGTGATGACCGACTCGCTGCTCAACCTGCAGTGGGACAGCGTCTCGCTTTATCCGGCCGGCTTCTACACCCGCCGCATCCCGATTCAGGCCAGCGTCACGCTACCGGAAGGCTGGAGCGCGGCGACTGCGCTGGCCAGTGAGCGCGACGGCAAGACGGTCCGCTACGAGGAGACCGATTACGAAACGTTGGTCGATTCGCCGATCTTCGCAGGGCTCCACAGCCGCGAGATCGCGCTGGCGCCAGACGTGCGGCTGAGCGTCTTTGCCGATACGCCGGAAGAACTCAAAGCCACCGAGCCGCAGATCAACCTGCATCGCCGCCTTGTCGATGAGGCGGTCGCGCTGTTCGGCGCGCGCCATTATGATCGCTATAATTTCCTGCTCTCCATCTCGGACAAGCTGGGCGGCATCGGCCTGGAGCATCACCGGCTCAGCGAAAATGGCGTCCCGCTGGGCTACTTCACGCAATGGGAGGCTGCGCTGGGCGACCGCGACCTGCTCGCGCACGAATTCACCCATAGCTGGAACGGCAAATATCGCCGCCCGGAGATGCTCTGGACACCCGATTTCGCCACCCCCATGCAGGACGATCTGCTCTGGGTGTATGAAGGCCAGACCCAGTTCTGGGGCTATGTGCTCTCCGCCCGTTCGGGACTGCTGAGCAAGGCCGAGACGCTCGATGCGCTGGCCGCCATCGCGGCGCGGCTCGACGCGACCAGAGGCCGCACCTGGCGCCCGGTGATCGACACCACCTACGATCCGATCATCGCGGCCCGCCGCCCCAAGGCCTGGACGAGCTGGCAGCGCCCGGAAGACTATTATAATGAAGGCCTGATGATCTGGCTGGAAGTGGACGCCATCATCCGCCGCGAAACCGCCGGCGCGCGCGGCATTGATGATTTCGCCAAGGCCTTCTTCGGCGTGAACGATCGCGACTGGGGCGTGCTGACCTACAATCGTCAGGATGTGATCGACACGCTGAACGGCGTCGTCGCTTATGATTGGGACGGGTTGCTGCGCGAGCGGATAGAGCAGACCAATAGCGAGGTCACCAAGGCCGGGTTCGACCTAGGCGGCTACAAGCTGACCTACGGCCTTATCACCAACTCGACGATTCGGGCCGCCGAGACCGTGGGCAAATATGTCGACCAGAGCTTCGGCCCCGGGCTGATCGTCGGGGAAGATGGCGTCGTGCGCTCCGTCATCTGGGATAGCCCCGCCTTCAAGGCAGCCATCGCGGTCGGCGATTCGATCACGGCGGTTGGCGACACCGAGTTTTCCGCCGATGTCTTCCGCGAGGGGGTCCGGGCAACGGCCCAAAAACATCCGCTCGTCCTGACCCTGAGGCGGGACAAAAGATATCGCACGATCACGCTCGATTATTCCGGCGGCCTGCGCTATCCGCGCCTCGAAAAATCACAAGAGGGTTCAACCAGTCTCGACCGACTGCTGACAGCGCGGACCGGCGAGACTTCCGTCAATTAACCTGTGGGTGCGAAAAACCATGAACATCGATATGATTCCTGTCGGCAGCAATCCGCCGGAAAGCCTCAATGTCGTCATCGAGGTGCCGACCGGTGGCGAGCCGGTGAAATATGAGTTCGACAAGGCATCGGGCGCCCTCTTCGTCGATCGCATCCTGCACACGCCGATGCGCTACCCCGCGAATTACGGTTTCGTGCCGCACACCCTCTCGCCCGATGGCGATCCGCTCGATGCGCTGGTCGTGGCCCGCTCGCCCTTCATCCCGGGCTCAGTGGTGCGCGCGCGCCCCATCGCCGTCCTCAATCTCGAGGATGAGCATGGTGGTGACGAGAAGCTGCTCTGCGTCCCCGACGACGCGACCTTCCCTTATTACGCCAATGTGACCGAGAAGGAGCATCTGCCCGACATCGTGTTCAAGCAGGTCGAGCACTTCTTCACGCACTATAAGGATCTTGAGGCCGAGAAGTGGGTGCGTGTCGGCACCTGGGGCAACAGCGCGGAAGCTCGCCAGATCACGCTGGAAGCCATTGAGCGCTACCAGCAGAACAAGGCCGCGAAGAGCGCCGCCTGATCGTTTGGCCCACTGCACGGGCCCCGCAGATACAGAAAGAGGCTCCCAGCGCACCGCCGGGAGCCTCTTTTTTATAAGATCATGCCGGAATGAGTTCAGCTCGCGGTCTTCACCTTCTCATAGGGAACGAACTTGCCGAGGCTGACGAAGCCGCGCGGGAAGTGGCCGGCGCGATCCACCAGCCGGACGATATCGACATCGCACAGCTGCGAGCTGCTCGTCTTGGTGACGAGAATATCGTCATCGTCGAGGGACGAGGCGCCGCTCACCGGCCGGTTGACGTAAAGCTTGCCGCCGACCTCATAGATGATCGCCGTCTTGTCGATGATCTGCGTCGAGCGCACGCTGCTCAGGCTGATGCACCGGACCGGCTCTCCGGCGGTGCGCCCTTCCAGCGCCTTGGCGAGCTTGGCGTCAGCCTTGGCCTGCGCCTCTGCTGCGCGAGTCGATTGGGCGGCGGCGGGCACCGTAGCGACCATCGCGACCCCGATAATGCCTGTGAACAGGCGAGACATGAAACGCATCCTGCGTCCTTTCCGGTTTCCCATTTCCCGCGCCCGATTGCCGCTCTACCCCCTTCTGCCTGAATGGGCCATGAGCGCCCCTTCCCGCGCGGTGAAAAAACAGCATTTCGCTTCCGTTCGTCGCCCCCTTTTCCTATAGGCTGGGGCATGACGGACAATAGCAATACGACCCCCGCTCAGAACGCAAATGATTATGGTGCCGACAGCATCAAGGTGCTGAAGGGCCTGGACGCCGTGCGCAAGCGCCCCGGCATGTATATCGGCGATACCGATGATGGCTCCGGCCTGCATCACATGGTCTTCGAGGTGAGCGACAACGCCATTGACGAGGCGCTGGCCGGACATTGCGATCTGGTGCTGATCGAGCTGAACCCGGACGGCTCCGTTTCGGTCGAGGATAATGGTCGCGGCATCCCGACCGACATTCACCGCGAGGAAGGCGTTTCGGCGGCCGAGGTCATCATGACCCAACTGCACGCCGGCGGAAAGTTCGAGAACACCTCCGACGACAATGCCTATAAGGTCTCCGGCGGCCTGCACGGCGTCGGCGTCTCCGTCGTCAACGCGCTTTCCGAGTGGCTGGAGCTGACCGTGTGGCGCGAAGGCAAGGAGCACTGGATGCGCTTCCGCTATGGTGATGCGGAAGGCCCGCTCGTCGTGCGCGGCGATGCGCCCGTGGTCGACGGCAAACCAAAAAAGGGCACGCGCGTCACCTTCCTCGCCTCGACCGACACGTTCAAGAACGTCACCGAGTTCGATTTCGACAAGCTGGAGCATCGCTATCGCGAACTGGCTTTCCTCAACTCCGGGGTGCGCATCCTGCTGCGCGACAAGCGCCATGAAGAGGTGAAGGAGCACGACCTGTTCTACGAGGGCGGCATCGCGGCCTTCGTGAAATATCTCGATCGCAACAAGAACGCTCTGATGCCCGACCCCATCGCCATCTCGGCGGACCGGGACGGCATCGGCATCGATGTCGCGCTGGAGTGGAACGACAGCTATTACGAGAACGTCCTCTGCTTCACCAACAACATCCCGCAGCGGGACGGCGGCACTCACCTGGCGGCCTTCCGCGCCGCGCTGACCCGCACGCTCAACAGCTATGGTGACAAGTCCGGCCTGCTCAAGAAGGAGAAGGTCAGCCTGACCGGTGAGGACATGCGCGAGGGGCTGACCGCCATCGTTTCGGTCAAGCTGCCCGATCCCAAGTTCAGCAGCCAGACCAAGGACAAGCTGGTCTCCTCCGAGGTGCGCCAGCCGCTTGAGAGCCTGATGGCCGACAAGATGCAGGAGTGGCTCGAGGAAAATCCCGGCCACGCCAAGTCGATCATCCAGAAGGTCGTCGATGCCGCCGCCGCGCGCGAGGCTGCCAAGAAAGCTCGCGAACTGACGCGCCGCAAGGGCGTGATGGACATCGCCTCCCTGCCCGGCAAGCTCGCCGACTGTCAGGAGCGCGATCCCGCCAAGTCCGAACTGTTCCTCGTCGAGGGCGATTCGGCCGGTGGCTCCGCCAAGCAGGGCCGCGACCGGCATTTCCAGGCGATCCTGCCCCTGCGCGGCAAGATCCTCAATGTCGAGCGGGCCCGGTTCGACCGGATGCTGGCTAGCCGCGAGATCGGCACGCTCATCCAGGCGATGGGCACCGGCATTCGCGACGACTTCAATCTCGAGAAGCTGCGCTACCACAAGATCGTCATCATGACGGACGCCGACGTGGACGGCGCGCACATCCGCACGCTGCTGCTGACCTTCTTCTACCGGCAGATGCCGCAGATCATCGAGGCAGGCCATCTCTACATCGCCCAACCGCCGCTCTACAAAGCCACGCGCGGGCGCAGCGAAGTCTACCTGAAGGACGAGGCCGCGCTCGACCAGTATCTGGTCGACAATGGCGTCGATACACTGGTGCTGGAGACGGAAACCGGCACCCGCTCGGGTCAGGACCTGCGCGACCTCATCGACCATGCCCGGCGCAGCCGCGCGCTGATGCGCTATGTGCCGCGTCGCTATGACGGTGCGATCGTCGAGGCGCTGGCGCTGGCTGGCGCGCTGGCCTTCGATCTCTCCGACGATGCCCGCGCGCAGGCGCTCGCCCGCGCGGCGGAATGGCTGGACCGGACCGACGAGGAAGGCCGCTGGACCGGCCGCCTCTCGGCCGAGGGCGGCTATCATCTCGAGCGGCTGGTGCGCGGCGTGACCGATCATCACATCATCGAGCCGGCCTTCCTCAATTCCGCCGAAGCCCGCAAGCTGGATACGCTGACCAAGGAGCAGGCGAGCCTGTACGCCAGCCCAAGCCACCTGCTCGCCGCACGCGCGGCCGCCGCTCAGGCGCAGGCCGAGAGCGAGACGGAAGACAGCGACGGCGAAGAGACCGCCGCACCCACCGCTGCGCAGGCGCGCGGCGTGCGGATCACCCGCCCGTCCGAACTGCTCGACGCCGTGCTGGCCGCCGGCCGCAAGGGCCTCGCGATCCAGCGCTACAAGGGCCTCGGCGAGATGAACGCCGACCAGCTGTGGGAAACCACGCTCGACCCCAATGTGCGCTCAATGCTCCGCGTCGAGATCGAACAGGCGGACGTCGCCGACGAGATCTTCACGCGCCTGATGGGCGATATCGTCGAACCACGCCGCGAGTTCATCCAGGACAACGCCCTCAACGTCGCCAATCTCGACGTTTGAGGCGGTGTAGGTTGTAGGTCTTGCCGGTGTGCCGGTCCGCCGACCGGAACGATATTGTCGTCCACGTCCATAAACTTACGTGGACGCAGCCGGTGCCTCGTTGATCTCGCTGCTGATGAAGTCCAAGCTGGCTAGGCGGCTATTGGCCGGGAACCGGATGCCGTGAGATGGTAAGATACTGATCGCAACTCCTCTGTGCAGTGAGGAACTGCGATAGGATCGGAACCGCATTGAATGCCGGGGCACCTTGCTCCCCAGGATGACTGCCTGTGCCATGCCGTTCATCCCAAGGCGGCAGCGTGACGATGATGGCGCCCCTGCCGGGATCATGACGCATGGGTTCTCCCGGCACGGAGCATCATAACGCTCCAAATCAGCCATGAGCTCACCGATCAGCCTCAGCGCCCGGGCGCGCGGTCACGGGAGGCTCCGTCAGCGAAGGCGAAACCGCCACTTACTGCTCCCGCCGGGAACCCATCATGTCAGCCGCGGGCGAAGGGAGGAAAGGGCCGTAGGAACCATCGAAGCCCAAGCTCACGAGATTGGCATGTAACTGCTTGATCATGCACTTCTCCTTTACACGAGCAGTCCATCTTTCGCCTGAGCCAGGCCGCCAGCAGCTCGAAGAGCGGGTCGAGCTTGCTCGGCCCCTCCGGTGCCTCGCAAGCCAGGTCTCGACGGGGCCTGACCGCAGACATTCGAGAAGGGCATTTCCAGAAAGAAGACCGGTGCGCTCGGCGATCTGCCAGATCCACAGGTAATCGCGGTAATCCCAGCGCCAGATGACGCAATAGCCCATGTTCAACCCTGCTGCCCCGCTCAAAGTCAGGGACAGTTTGTATTAGGGGGGCACTTCCCAGCAGCAATCAACAATGGGATCCCCTAGGCCCTAATTCGAATCATACCGGCTGCGGGCGTTCTGGATGTTTTCCTGATTGGCGTTGGCCCACACGGTTAGCGCCATGACAGGCCCAAGGAGCGAAACGCCCATTCCGGTCAGCTCATAATCCACGCGCGGCGGGATCGTCGGAAACAATGTCCGCTTAACCAGTCCGTCGCGTTCCAGTCCGCGCAAGGTGATGGTTAGCATCCGTTGCGAGATGCCATTGATCCGACGGCGGAGCTCATTGAACCGTACCGGCCCATCTTTGAGTGTGGCGATAATGTACAGGCTCCATTTGTCGCCCACCAAGTCGAGAATTTCCCGAACCATCCGGCAATCTTCCCCAGGGCCAGGGGTAGGAAAATCAATGTCACCTGGTTTCATTCGAGTGCCTTCTTGCGAGGGATGATTTGGTCACTTTAATAGTGTCAGTAACATTAAGTTACTACCCTGTCTTCGTCGGAGTGACCATGACCAACATTCTCCTCGTTACATCGAGCCCTCGCGGTGCCGAGAGCCTGTCCACCCGCTTCGCGACCGAGATCGCCGAGGGCCTCCAAGCGCGCTTGGGCGGTACTCTTCTGAGGCGTGACCTTTCGGTCAACCCGCCGCCACATATCGGCCAAGCCTATATTCACGGCCGCGGCGCGGCGCCTGAGGCGCGCACGCCCGAGCAGGTCGAGGCTGTCGGCCTCGCCCAGAAACTGGTCGATGAGGCGAAGGCAGCTGAGGTGATCGTCCTGGGCTCCGGCATGATCAACTTCGGCCCCTCTTCGCAGCTCAAAGCCTGGTTCGATCATATCACATGGCCGGGCGTGACCTTTGGCTACAACAAATCCGGCAGCCCACGCGGATTTCTGACCGGCAAGAAAGTCTATCTCATCACCGCCGCAGGCGGCGTCCTCTCCGACGGCGAATGGGCTGCGTACGATTTCCAGACCGGCTATCTGCGCCATCTTCTGGCCTTCATCGGCTTGACCGACGTCGAGATCGTCCGGGTGGAAGGCACTGTCTTGGGGCCTAAAGCGGCTAAGGGCGCCATCGCCGCTGCCGAACGTCAGGTTCGCGCAGTCCTAGAAAATGCGGCCTGATTCTGAGGTCGTTCATCCACAGCGTCGATCCTAGGAGCGATATCATGCTGCAAATCACGCTATATACCGAGATCAGCTGTCCCTGGTGCTTCATCGGGCACCACCGTCTCGACAAGGTTCTGGCCGAGCGCTTCCCCCAGCTCGACGTGGATATCCGTCAGCAGGCGGTCCTTCTGCTTCCGGATGCACCACCAGAGGGCCTGTTCATTCCCGACCTCCTTCGCTCGCGTTATGGCGTGACGGATCCCAAGGCGGCGTTTGCCCGTCCCGAGGCAGAGGCGCGCATGTCGGGCCTCCGCCTTGACCTGAGCCGGCAACGCTGGGCCTACAGGACGCAGCCCGCGCACGGGCTCATCCTTGCGGCCCGCGAACGAGGAACCCAGCATCGACTGGCGGTAGCGATCACCGACGCTTATTTTCTGGAAGCGAGGAACATCTCGAAGGCCGATGTTCTCGCCGATATCGCCATAGCCCATGGATTTGAGCGCGATGAAGCCCGTGTGATCGCGCTTGATCCCGAGCAGCACCGCCGTGCCGAGCAGGAGGCTGCGCAATCGACAGCTGCCGGAGTCCGATCCGTCCCGCACTTCGTTTTCGGCGGGCGCATCGCCGTCAACGGAGGACGTAGCGAAGACGAATTGGCATCGGCCATTCGTCAAGCAATGGGCACCGTCTTCAGCTAGCCGCAGCGCCCGGTTGATAGAGGCTCCATAACGCGCAGCGGACTGTTCGAGAAACTGCCTTCCATGTCAGAGGTCATGTGCGCACTTGCGCGCCAAATCGACAAAAGCCTTGAATGCGGCAGATGGATTGCGCCGGCTGGGATAGTAGAGGGCAAGTGGCGCGATGGGTGAGGTCCAATCCTGGAGGACTTGCACCAGGCGTCCGTCGGCGAGTTCCTTCCTGACGTCGGACTCCATGAAGAAGCCAATCCCGACGCCGTTCAACACGGCCGTGCGGGACAGGCTGGCTTCATCCAGAGTGATCGGACCCTTGACATCCAACTGAACGGATTGCCCGTTTTTCTCGAAATGCCAACGGAACAACGCGCCATTGGGTAGCCTGACGCGGAGACATTGATGGGAATGCAAGTCGGCTGGAACCTGGGGCTTGCCCTGCTTTTCAAAATAGTCCGGCGTGGCGACGACGGCGAAATGACGGGAAGCGCCGAGAGGCACGGCGATCATGTCGCTGGGAACCAAGTCCGCAGATCGAACGCCGAGATCGAAGCCTTCACCGACGATATCGACCAGCCGCCCCTCCGTGACGAGGTCGATGTGGACCTGCGGATAGCGGCGCAGAAACGGAAGCACGAGCGGAACCATGATTTCCCGTGCCGCTGTCGGAAACGCGTTGATCCGCAAGGTTCCCGAAGGCACGTCCTGCTGCGATCGCACGGCCTCCATCGCCTCATGGATCTCCTGCAACGCAGGCCCCATCCGGGCGACGAAGGTGTGCCCCGCATCGGTCAGCGAGACGCTCCGGGTCGTTCGGTTGAAGAGGCGCACACCAAGCTGACGCTCCAGCTTGCCGATGGCGTTGCTCAATGCAGACGTGGAGGTGCCAAGATCGATCGCGGCAGCACGGAATGATCCCCTGCGCACGATTGCCACCACCGCGTCGAGTTCGGTCAGACTATGACGTTTCATTGTCCCGATAACCGCAATACTGCATCCCACTTTATCCCGATTTTCGTGCGCCCGGTCCAACGCTAAATTGGTGTCCTCCGCACACAGATTGATGACCACCCGGTCATCCCAGCTTGCGGCAGGAATGAAGACCTATGACGATCGACTTGCCCGACGCCATCGCCAGCTATTTTGCCGCCGATGAAACAAAAAGTGCCGAGCGCGTGGCGCAGTGCTTCACGGAAACAGCTATCGTGACGGACGAAGGGGAAACCTATAGCGGACGCGAAGCGATTCAGGCTTGGAAGGCCTCTTCCTCTACGAAATACAGCTATACGGTCGAGCCGTTCTCGATCGCGGCAGATGGCGACCGGCTGGTGGTGACAGGTCATCTGGAAGGCGACTTTCCGGGAAGCCCGATAGACCTGCGTTATATCTTCGTCCTGGACGGCGAGAAGATCGCGGCTTTGGAGATCGTCCTGTGAGCCCGTTTCTCACGCTCCAGGGCAAGCGGGCCCTGATCACCTCCGGGACCCGGGGCGCCGGAGCGGCAACGGTCCGTCTCTTTCGTGACCTGGGGGCCCAGATCCTGACCACAGCGCGGACCCAGCCAAGTGGCATAGCAGATGAAGAATTCGTCGCCGCGGATCTGACCACTTTGGCAGGATGCGCGCAAGTCGCGGCAGGGGTTCGAGAGCGCATGGCCGGCGTGGACATCATCGTCCACATGCTGGGCGGCTCGTCGTCTCCTGCAGGCGGCTTCGCAGCCCTGGGCGAAGAGCAATGGCAGAAGGAGCTCGACCTCAATCTCATGCCGGCAATCCGGCTCGATCGGGAGTTGGTGCCGGACATGGTGTCTCGCAGGAGCGGCGTCGTGATTCACGTCACCTCGATCCAGCGCGAAATGCCCCTACCGGACTCGACCACCGCCTACGCTGCCGCCAAAGCGGCGCTGTCGACGTACAGCAAGGCGCTCTCGAAAGAAATATCGCCCAAAGGCGTGCGGGTGATGCGCGTTTCTCCCGGCTGGATCGAGACAGAAGCATCGATCGACCTCGCCACTCGGCTGGCGGGAGAACATGGCGGCGCCGTGGAACGCGGCAAGAAGATGATCATGGATGCCCTGGGCGGGATCCCGATCGGCAGGCCCGCGAGGCCCGACGAGGTTGCCAGCCTCATCGCGTTCCTCGCCTCCGATCGTGCCGCAGCCATTACCGGCACCGAATATGTCATCGACGGCGGAACTGTGCCGACCGTGTAATGCGCCAGCTGCCGGAGGATGGCCCCTGACAGCGGGGCCGACGGACGCGTCGGATCACGCTTCCTCGTACGAGAACGGGTCACTGCCGCCGAACGACCGACCGCTTCAGCCAAACCTGCGGTTGGAAACGACGCGTTGTACCAAGTCCCGTCATTCACTACCGCGCGCGTCGCATGAACGAAGAGCGAATTTCGACGACACGGCTGAATTAACCTCCTGGCGTCAACAGTCCCGATCGACATCATTGGCGCGCCGGGCTGCTTTCCGACGACCTCGTCATAGCGATCGTGCCTGCAATCCATCCTCGGCGCTGCTTCGCCGCCCGCCCATACGGTCGCAGCAGGTCAGGATGCGGATCTTTTGATCCTTCGGTTCGGCGTTCTGGCCGCCGATTGCGTCATGCCTGATCCCGATCCTGTCCGCCTTGTGCTCGGACGGGCCAGAGCCGAGCATGTCGAATGTCTGCTCATCGGCGGTCGCCCCGTCGTTCAGGGAGGGCAATGCACCGGGATCGATCTGCGCGCACTTGAAGCGCGGCTCGTCAAAGAAGCGCGAGATGCCTTCGCCCGGTCAACGGCGGATGAAGGAGACATAGCACAGGCCAAGTCTGCCATCGGACGCTACTACTGCTGCGAATAGATACGTCGATTGCCGGTTCAACCGGGATCGGGCGCGTCAGATTCTTAAGAGCAATCGCGCCTGACAAACGGCCTCGCCCCCCGTTCGGCAAGGTCGCTCGCCGTTTCGGCCCGTCAACCGCTGCAACGGTCGTCGGTACCGATGTCGCCCAGTTGGGAGACTGGGGGAAGCGTAAGCTAGGGATTTCGGGCAGGCGGTTACTTGGAAAACTCTCGCTTGCGATCGACGGGCGTAACCGGGCCGCGTCGCCATTTCTGGACCAGAGCATCGGCACGCGTCTCATAATAATCGGCCGGGCCGCCCCCGCGGGACACCGGCACGGCATGGGTGGTCTGATAGATGCCGTCGAGGATGCAGTCCTGATTGATGTGCACATGCACGACCTGGCCGAACACCACGCGGAAGTCGCTGGGAACGCCATCCAAATCCTTGAGGTGGACAATCTCCGTCACCTTGCATTCGAACTGGGCTGGGCTCGCCGCCACGCGCGGCGGTGCGACATCGATCGAGGCGATCTTCTCGATCCCTGCCATCTCGAACTCGTCGACCTCCGGACCCACCTCGTCCCCGGTCAGGATCATCACGTCAGTGACATCGCGGCCAACCAAGTTCCACACGAATTCACCGGTTTCCCGCGCATTGCGGACGCTGTCCTTCTCCCCGCCGGACGAGAAGCCGATGATCAGCGGGCGATAGCTGGCGATGTTGAACAGGCTGAACGGGGCGAGATTCGCGACGCCGTCGGCGCTGACCGTACTGATCCAACCGATCGGGCGGGGCGCGACGATCGCGTTCGCCGGCTGATGCTTGAGACGATGGCCCTCAGCGGGGCGATAGGAGTGAAATTCTCTCATGATGGCACAAGTTCCCTGGCAAGCTTCGTATAGCCGGAATTATTTCCGGTTCCTGACTCGCTAGGCCTATAAATCGTGTCTGCGCCTGCGTCTAAGACATTTTTGGACAAGCCGATGGGACGTTTCCCATCGCCAATCAGCTCCGCCGCGCTGGGCGGTCGCAGGTGGGCCATTGTGCGGTAGCTGTCCTTCATCGTCGCCCTGCGGATCATTGCGACACGAAGTTGCCAGTCGTCAGTTCAGGATTGCGGCGGTTTCACACTGGTATCGACATGCACACGGATTGCGTCGTGCCGCCAGAATTCCTGATCATATTCAATCACCCGGCCCTGCTCGTCAAAGCTGGTGCGCACCACCAGCAGACCGGGTGTACCGGTCTTGACGCTCAGCCCGTCCGCAGCGGACTTCACCAGCGCGCACGGACGCATGTCCACCCGGTTGCGAGCCACCGAAAGGCCGTAGCGGTTGCTCAGGATCTGCGTGAGCGAACCGTTGAGATCATGGTCCAGCAGTCCTGGGGCCAGCGCACAATCCACCATGATACGCTCGACCAGTACAGGCCGCCGGTCGATGGAGCGGCGACGGGAGATCATGAACAGGCGCGACCCCGGCGCCACTCTGAAAATGTCTGCCACGGCCGATGCGGCAGGGATTTCCTCCGTGCTCAGCGTCTCCGTCGCGGGCAAGCGGCCCTGCTCGGTGACGTACGTCATGAACCCCGCCCAACGGGTCGGATCGTAAGTCACCGGCGGCGGGGAGACATACCAGCCGGAGCGATCGCGCCGGTAGATCAGTCCCTCGGCCTCGAGCTGGAACAGCGCCTCGCGTATAGTCCCGCGCGCGGCGCCGCTCTCGGTCTGGAGTTGCCGCTCCGACGGGAGGCGCGTGCCGGGCGGCAGTTTGCCGGCATCGATGCCTTCCGCGATGCGATCGCGCAGGGCAAGATATTGGGGCATGGCCTGGGGCGGCTTGTCGGGGTCCGGTTGTGCTTTGCTGGTCATGCCCGTGGAACGATCGCTCTCGATGCGCGATCATGCGTTGCGGCCTGCCTGCTGGCAAGCGCTACGAAGAAAGAAGCGCCGGATGCCATAGCGGCATCCGGCGCCCGATCATCTTAGCTTAACACGTGGATCAATACACATAGGTTAGACGGAATGTGTAAGTGCGCCCCGGCTCCATATAATCCTTCTGATAGCTCGGATTATCGCCCTTGGTGGTGTAGTATTTCCAATCATCGAGCAGGTTGCCGACGTCGAAATCAAAAGCAAGCCGATCATTGACGTTGTAGCGCGTGTGCAGATCGACACTGCGATTGTGCTGCACCCACTTGTCCACGGCATTGTCGCGCAGGGATTCGATGAACTTGCCGCGATAATTGTACGAGATTTTGGCCTCGAAACCATATTTCTGATAGGTCAGCGCAGCATTGTACAGCACGCTGGGCGTGTTGATTAGCGACGTCGGGCGACCCTTGCGATAGTCAAGGCCCGTCTCGGCCGAGCTGTGCTGGAGCGTGAGATTGCCCGAGAAGCCGAAGCCATCGAATGGGGCCGGCAGCCCCTGGAAGCTGCGGATGAGATTGAACTCGACGCCATAGACTTCCGCCTTCTCGCCGTTCTTCGGCTGGCTGATCTCGATGGTGCCGTTCTGCGTGTCGGCATTCACTTGGCTGCCGTTGGTGAAGATGAAGTTGTCGATCCGCTTATAGAAGCCGGCGACCGAGACGAGGCTCGACGCATCGGGATAATATTCCATGCTGAGGTCGGCATTATAGGACTTGGCAGGCTTCAGGTCCGGGTTGCCGCGGCTGATTGCAATGATCTCATTCGTGGCGGAATCGCGCGTAACGCTTTGACCGGATGAGATATAGCCATATTCAGGCGGTGAGTAGCCCGTCCACAGCGCGCCGCGCACGACGAGGCTGTTCGTCGGCCGGAAGGTGGCGGTGAGGCTTGGCAGGAACTGGGTGCTATTGCTGTCCGTGCTGTCGAAGCCGCTGTTGTCGCCGTCATCGCTCCAGAACTCGTTATGAACCTCCCGATGCTCCATGCGGGCACCAGCGACGAGGCTGGCCCGCTCGTCGCCGAACTTCGCCAGAGCGTAACCTGCCCAGAGGGTCTCACGCCCGCTCTTGTCATCGCGAAGCAGGTCTTCCTCATCGACCCCGGAGCCATTCACCTTCGCGGCAGCGTCAATCGCGGCGATGACGGCGGCCGGGTTGAAGACGGCGCCATAATAATATTCGCCGCTGAGCATGCTGGTGACGTCCTTGTCGATCAGCCCCGACGTCGCCAAAGTCTTGCCGTCGAGCGAGGTGCCGGAGAAATCGCCATCGTAGAGCGGCGTGTAATCATATTTGCGCTTGGACCGCAGCCATTTGACGCCTGCCTGCACATAATCGAGCACACCGCCGACCTCATAGGTCAGGTCCGCCTTGATGGCGAAGCGATCGTCGCTCTGCTTGTCGCGAGAATGGCTGGCACCATCGAACGGGAGCAGGCTGGGATCGCGCTCGACGAATTCTGCGAACGCAGGCATGCTGGCATGCGGGAAGCGCGGATCATTGGAGACCCAGTCGAGACCGGTGGCGTTGAGCGGGAACGTACACTTGTCGCAATTGTAGCCGACCGAGTAGTTTTCCGGGTTCTCGCGCGAACCGCCGGAGTAACTGCCGCTGAACACCAGCGTCATCTTGTCGGACTGCCAGCGCCCGCCAGCTTCCACGGTGCCCAGCGTCTGATTGAGATTGATCGTGTTCATGCTGCGCGCGAACTGGAAGGCTTCCGGATTCCAGACGCCCGAGCGACCTGCCAGAGACCAGTAGCCGCGCGTTGCACGGTCGAGATCCGAGATCACGCCGTCGCCATCCTGATCGACGATCTGAGCCGTCGTGTAGCCATAGGTCTTGTACGTACTGCCGTTGCGAATGATCTGGCCGTCGACCATCTGCGAGGGTTGCAAGAGGCTCGTATCCTCGACATTCGTCTGGACGAGCCGCGCCGTCGGGCGATTGCGGTAATCAGTGTAATCATTGGTGCCGCGCTGTTCCTGCCGGGCGATCTGGCCCCGCACATAAAGCTCCAGCGCATCGCCCTTATAGTCGAGGCTGAAATTGCCGCCGTATCGCGTCTGCTCCAGGCGGCGGTAATCGAGATCGATGCCGGGCAGGTGCATGTTGGCTTCGGAGATGGCTTCTTCCGAATCCTTGCGCCACTTGTGCGGCTCCCATTCGCCGTCATTCTCGGTTTCCTGGCCATTGCCATGGCTCACGCCGTAATAGCCGGTCACGAAAAAGCCCCAGCCGTCTCCGAACTTCTTGCCGAAGTCGAGTTGGCCTTGGTAGCTCTCCGCATCCTCGCCGGCGGAATGTGCGCGCCCGTTCAGCCCGGCAGAAGCGTAGGCGCGCAAGATGGTCGGCTTGGAAAAGTCGAACGCGGTAGGGGTGCGGAAATCGATGGCACCCGCAATGGCATCGCCGTCCATGTCCGGCGTCCGCGTCTTGGACACGCGGATGGCGGCAAGGCCATTGGGCGGCAGGACGGTCAGCGACACATCGCGGCTGCCGGGATCGGTCTGGGCGACGCGCACGCCGTTGATGCTAACCGCATTATAGGTGCCTGAGAGACCACGGATCGCGACATATTCGCCCTCACCCGTATCCTGATTGACGATGACGCTGATGCCGGGAACACGAGCGATGGCATCCGCCACATTCGCGTCGGGCAGCTTGCCCAGATCGTCGGCCGAGACCTCTTCGATGACGTTGAGCGCGTCCTTCTTGGCGGCAATGGCGCTTTCCGTGCTGAGGCGCTGGCCGGTGACGATGATGGTGGCAGACTGGTCGGCGTCCACCTCCGCCTCTGCCGCGTGAGCGGCAGTGCCGGTAAAAAGGATGGCGCCGGCCGCAGCCGAGCCGAGCAGATGCCGTGAAAAACGGCGCGCAGAGTAAGATACGGTCATTGATACCCCCTCGATATCCTCGAGCAAAACCCATGCGGCATCACAGGAGAGAACATCGTTCGTTCTCCGGGAGCCGCGACGTCCGTCCGGATGCAGCAACTACATTATCTTGTCCGCGCCCCATTCGGTGCGCCGCGACTCATCGCCTCGGCGCAATTGGTCTACACCAGTTTAAAATGACATCGGCGTGACAGGAACAGGGGCAGACGGTCAGCAATGTTCAAAAGAGCACATATGCTGTTGATTTTCGATGCCACTTTTTCTCGCACCTGCACAACGGCTGCGCAATCGGCATAACCGTGCAGATTCTCCTTGTACGCCATGGTTCGACCATGACCTTCCGGGACGCAAAGCAAAAAGGGCAACTGCCCTCGCCTATTTGCGGGCGGCAGCGAGGCTTTCCAGCAAGGGAAAATAGCTCTCCAGAGGCGGGACAAGCAGACCTGGCTGCTTGCCGGCATCATCATAGCGACGCAGGTGGATGCTATCCTCGAAGAAATGCTCAGCGGCAAATCGGTTCGCTTCGTCAACCACCATAGGGCCGCCTTGCAGGCGCAGGCTCAGCACAGACGCATCACTCAGACCCTCAGTATAGCCGCGCTCAACAGCACACAGATAGCGCTTCGCGTCGACGTGCATCCGCACTGGTTCCGTCACCGCCGGCCCGAACCATTGTGCCAAAAAGGCGGCGCCGGTCACCTCGTGGCGCGCATCGACATTCAACTGCTCGGCCGCATGGCCCGCGTCATCGATGAACTGACCGATGTCGTGCAGGAGCGCCGCAGCGACCAGACTGTCCGTTCGGCCGTCGCGCCGGGCCAAGCAGGCGCATTGCAGCGCGTGAGCCAACTGGGTGGCATTCTCGCCATAATATTCCCGCCCGAACCGGTCGAACATCATCCGGATCTGATCGATCATGGTGGCCGTTACTGACAATATATCCCCCTGCCGGCCTGCTGCCGGCGCTCCAGCGCATCCGGGTCCAGCGACCTGTCGCTAAACTGTCTTTATTGGACTATACCAGAAGACAGGATCGTGGCTCTATCGCAGGGATCGGAGGAAGGGAAGATGATTCGAGGGGACAGGCGGGATTTTCTGCGACTTGCGGGAGGCAGCGCCATCGCTGCCGCCTATCCCGGCCTCATCGAGCGCGCCCTCGCGGTGGCCCCCGCCAGACGTTCCGGCACGCTGCAGGATGTCGATCACATTGTGATCCACATGCAGGAGAACCGCTCGTTCGATCATTATTTCGGCCGGATGCGCGGCGTGCGCGGGCTGGGCGACCCCCGCCCCCTGCGGCTGCCCGGCGGGCGGGCGGTCTGGGCGCAGCCCTCCGGCGAGCATCCTGACGGGCACGTGCTCCCCTATCACGGTGATTCGGCCACCACGCGCGCCTTCTATGTCGACGGCGCAGACCAGTCTCACCAAGAGAACATGTGGATCTTCAATAGCGGGCGCTATGATCGCTGGGGCCACACCGGCGAACTGAAGCACCGCATGCTCCACTATGACGCGAGCGATCTGCCCTTCTATTTCGCCCTCGCCGACGCCTTCACCGTCTGCGACGCCTATCACTGCTCGACGATGACGCAGACCTACCCCAATCGCCTGCATCTCTTCACGGGATGCAATGGCGGCGGGACGGTCGGCGGCGATCCGCAGATGAACAATTATGGCGAGGACGAAACGCCGAGCGCCGACATGCGCGAGGACAGGAAGCTGCGCGAAGACGCCTATAACTGGACCACTTATGCTGAGCGCCTGCAGCAGGCGGGGATCGACTGGAAGGTCTACCAGGAATACGACAATTTCGGCGATAATCTGCTCTCGGTCTTCCCGCCGTTCCGCCCGTGCACGCCGGAGTCCGAGCTGTACAAGCGGGGCCGATCGTGGGTCAGCGAACATAAGGACGGCGCAGATCGCAAGCGCTCGGACGGCGAGCAGCTGGTGGCGGCCTTTCGCGACGACATTGCCAATGGCCGCTTGCCACAGGTGAGCTATGTCGTGACGGCAGCCGCGCTGTCCGAACATCCCAAAGCCGAGCCTTCGACCGGCGAGCATGTGACTGCCGGACTCATCAACGCGCTGGTCGATCACCCGGAGGTGTTCGCCCGCACCGTCTTCATCCTCAATTATGACGAGGCCGGCGGTTTTTACGATCATATGCCGCCGCCGGTGCCGCCGGTCGGCCGCTATCGTGGCCACTCGACAGTGCCGCTCGACGGGGAGACCAAGGATACCACCGGCGAGCCCGTGAAAGTGCCGGGGCAGAACCCCATCGGCCTCGGCATCCGCACCCCGACGATCGTCGTCTCGCCCTGGAGCCGGGGCGGTCAGGTCTGTTCGCAGCTGTTCGACCATACCTCCGTCATCCGGCTGATCGAGGAGCGCTTCGGGGTGCAGGAGCCCAATATCAGTGCCTGGCGGCGCTCGGTTTGCGGCGACCTGACATCCACCCTCGATTTCTCGAAGGCGGACGTCGATCTATCCCAGCTCGACTTCAGCGTGACCGCTGATTTCGCCAGCCGCAATGCGGTCTCCAAGGCGGCCGCAGAGTTCGGCATTCCCGCCAGCCAGGCGCCCGGTGGGCAGTATGAGGGGCAGCGGCCCCACCGCCCGTTGCCCTACCGCTTCGATACCGCAGCCACGCTGCCCCCGGCGGACAAACTGCGTATCGAGATGCGCAACAGCGGCCCGGTCGGGGTCACCTTTACCGTGCATGACAATCTCGACCGTGAGGAGCCCTGGCACTTCACAATCGGGGCAGGACACAGTCATGCAGAGGAAGACTGGTATCCGGGCGGCGCGGCCGACCGCTACGATCTCACGCTGCGCGGGCCGAACGGCTACTGGCGCCGCTATGTCGGACCGTGGGATGGGCATGTCGAGGCCAGCCTTGTCGAACATGCCGACAAGGGCGCAGTGGAATTGCGCCTCGCTAACAGCGGCCCCCAGCCGGTCACGTTCCTCGCCGCGATGGATGGGGCCTATCCAAACACCGGCGCGCGCGACCGCAGGCTCACGGTGGCGCCGGGCGCAACGGGCGAGCTGCTATTCCCGCTCGACGCCAGCGACCATTGGTATGACCTTACCGTCACCACCGATCGCGATCCGGCTTTCCTGCGGCGCTTTGCCGGCAAGGTAGAAACTGGGAGGACCGGCAGGACGGACCCTGGCATCGGGGTAATGCGGCTGACGGTATGAGGGCGGCGCCGTGGACACGAACTGCCCCACGCCACCACGTTTCGGACAGCGGCTCGCAATGCTACCTCGGCGGGCAGCGTTGCTCCCTGTGCTCGCTGTGCTGACAGCCGGCACGCTGCCGACGGCGGAGTGGCACTTCGCGCCGGACTATACGCTCATCCCGGCACCGGACGCCCCGGAACAGCCGGTTCAGTCCTTGGCAGCGCCCATGATCGCGCCGCCCGCCTGGGTGCCCCCGCGGCTCTATGGCCAGACCGCCAGCGAGGTGCCTTCGGATCTGACGCATTTCCCGGTGCCGCTTGCCGGCCCCTTCAGTATGGAACTCTGGCTGAACGACCACGTCAACCGGCCGGTCGGCGTCCTAATTGGGGGCCGCGATGCGACCGGCAGCACGCGCTGGTCGCTCGGCGATATGAGCCGGCTGGGCAACGACAAGTTCGACCATGGCGCGTCGCTTGTCTTCGGGCCGGTCACGCTTGAGCCCACAACGCGAGATCACCGGCTGGCACCATGGCGCGCCTATCTGCACCACCTTGTCGGCACGTACGACGGGAACCGCTGGCGCCTTTATCACAATGGGCAGCTGGTGGGAGAGGCCGAGGGATTGGCCCAATCCGTAACCGACCTCGGCATTGCCGGCTATTTCGGTGCCGAGCCCTTCATGCGCCTACCCAATCTGGTGCGCGATGCAGCCTTCTTCGACCGGGCGCTGACCCCGGCCGAGGTGGCGACCCTCTGGACCGTTCGCCAGACCGAGATCACCGACGCAAGCCGGGGTACGGAACCCGGCCTGCGCTTTACCGCCGGCCCCTATCTGACGCCGCCCGGCACCACCGAGCAAAAGCTGCTCTGGGAAACCAATGTCCCCGCCAGCGCCTCGCTCGACTGGGGCAAAAGCACAGCCTTCGATCATCACCAGACCTTCGCCACGGCGGACCGGCCCCATCGCGCGACGCTTGGCCCGCTACAGCCGGACACGGTCTATTTTTACCGCGTTCGCGCGACCGGCGCCGACGGCGCGGCGACCGACAGCGGAACCCTTGCTTTCCGGACGATGCCGGAGCCGGGCGCCCCGCTGGTGTTCGCAGCCATCGGCGACACGCAGGAACGCCCTTTCATCAATTTCCGCCTGTCACAGCTTGCCTGGGAGCAGCGTCCGCATTTCCTGCTCATCGCCGGCGACCTTATCGGCGGGGAGGAAGACGAGCGCCGCTGGCACTGGACCGACGAATATTTTGTCGGCATGGGTCCGCTGATCGCGCGCGTGCCGGTGCTGGCGGCGCGCGGCAATGGCGATGTGGACGTGGCCGATCCTGCGAGGGATATCCGCCTCTTCACCAATTTTGACCGCTACCACAATCAGCCGGACCTTGGACCGGACGGGGAACATCGCGGCTATTACAGCCGGGTGATCGGCGATGCGGAGTTCTTCGTGCTCGGCGGCAATCTGGCCCTGCGCGAACGGCAGGCGCCGGGCTTCCGGGGCGAGCAGCGCGCATGGCTCGCAAGCGCACTCGCCCGATCGACGGCGCGCTGGAAGATCGCCGTGCATCACCAGCCGGCGTGGAGCGCCGACGATGACGATTATGGCGACAGCTATGCCGGCCCGACGACAGGCGGCGACCCGGAAATCCGCAAGGACTTCGTGGATCTTTACGAGCGCCATGGCGTCGACCTCGTGCTCTCCGGCCATATTCACAGCTATGAGCGCAGTTGGCCGATCCTGAACGGCAAGCCGGCCTGCGGCGGCGTAACCTATATTCAGATCGGCGGCGGCGGAGGCGACCTGGAGCGCGCCATGCCTGTGCGCAGCAACACGGCGGCCGCGCAGTTTCGCGGACATCATGTGCTATTGGCGCGGCTGTGGAAGGACCGGCTGGAGTTGTCGATGAGCGACAGCACGGGCGCTGTTCGGGATCTGATCACGCTGGAGCCGCGCAGTCAGGTCGGGCTCCGTTGCACCCAGCAATCGTCCCGAACCGTCACAAAATAGTCTTCTAACTGGTCCATACCAGATTTAGACCTTCTTTGACGAGTCCTTCATCCGAATGCGTCCATCCGCTCATGGTTCGACGACCAGCACTGCCGCGCTCACGGTGGGCGGCATTGCGGCCTTCAGTGCCTATTTTGCCATGTACGCGTTCCGCAAACCCTTTGCGGCCGCCACGTTCACGGATATCGAAGCGTGGGGCCTGGCGATCGACTATAAAAGCGCCCTGCTCATCGCTCAGGTGCTGGGCTATGCACTCTCGAAGCTGATTGGCGTGCGGGTGATCGCTGAGTTCGGCCGGCAGGGCCGCGCAACGGCCATTGCCGGGCTCATCGGGCTGGCCTGGCTGGCACTGGTCGGCTTTGCGCTGGTGCCGGCTCCCTGGAACATCGCGTTCCTGTTCTTCAACGGCCTCCCGCTCGGCATGATCTGGGGACTGGTCTTCTCGTATATCGAGGGTCGCCGCGCTTCGGAAGCGATGGGAGCGCTGCTTTGCGCCAGCTTCATTGTGTCGTCGGGCGTGGTGAAGTCGGTCGCAGTGCTGCTCATGAACTGGGGCGTCAGCGCCTATTGGATGCCCGCCGCAACCGGGCTGCTCTTCTTTCCGCTCCTCTTCGTGTCACTGCGGATGTTGGAGCACCTTCCTCCGCCCGACGCACGCGACGAAGCGGAGCGCACGGTCCGCACACCCATGCACCGCGCCGATCGGGCCGCTTTTCTTGCGAACTACGGCTTTGCCATGCTGCTGCTTGTCGCCGGCTATGTGATGCTGACTGCGATCCGCGATTTCCGCGACAATTTCGCGGCGGAACTGTGGGCCTCCATGGGCTATGGCGGCGTCGCCTCGGTCTTCTCGGAAAGCGAATTGCCGATTGCTGCCCTCGTGCTGCTTGCGCTCGGCCTTCTCATGCTGGTGCGGGACAATCTGCGCGCGCTATTGGCCATGCATGGGATCGTGTTTCTGGGAGCCCTGCTGCTCGGTGTCTCCACACTGGCGTTCCAGTCCGGGCTGCTCTTGCCGCTGCCCTACATGATCCTGACCGGCGCGGGCCTTTATTTCGCCTACACGCCGTTCAATGCAATGCTGTTCGATCGGATGATCGCGGCCATCGGCCATGCCGGCAATGCCGGCTTTCTCATCTACATTGCCGATGCTTCCGGCTACGCGGGCAGCGTTGCACTGCTGCTCTACCGCAGCTTCGGCGCGGGCAGGATCGACTGGCTGCCTTTCTATATCGACCTTGCCTATGTGACATCAATCTCCGTGGGCATCATGACCCTGCTGTCGGCAGCCTATTTCCACTTCCATCTGGGAAAACGCCATGGCCAGCCTGCGCGTTCCTGATCTCATCATCGTCGGGGCCGGCATTGTCGGCCTGGCCCATGCGCTCGCCGCCGTGAAGCGAGGCCTTATGCCCTTGGTCGTAGACCGGGACGCGCAGGCCAATGGCGCCTCCATCCGCAACTTCGGCTTCGTCACCGTGACCGGGCAGGAACGGGGCAAGGTCTGGTCGCTCGCCCGGCGCAGCGCGCAGGTCTGGCGCGAGGTCGCACCGCAGGCGGGCATCGCCATTGAGCAGGAAGGCTTGCTGCTGCTGGCGCGTCGGCCGGAAGCCGCCGACGTGCTTCACGCCTTCCAGCGGACGGAGATGGGGGAACAATGCAGTCTTCTCGACCGCGCACAGGTCTCAGAGCGTTTTCCCATGCTGCAGGGCTGCTTTTCGGCAGCGCTGCTGAGTGGGGAGGATCTGCGCGTAGAATCGCGCACGGCCATTCCGCTGCTGGCGCGCTGGCTGGCCGACGCGCATAGCATCGATTTTCAGCGCGGTACCGCAGTGCGTGCTGTCGAAACGGGCGTTGTGCACCTTGCCGATGGCCGCACGCTCAAGGCCCCGCATATCATCGTCTGCCCCGGCGACGACCTGGTCACGCTGTTCCCGCAGGAGATCGCGCAGGCCCGCGTCACCCGCTCCTTCCTGCAAATGCTGCGTCTCGTCCCGCCCGGGTGGCGCCTGCCAGCGCCGGTGATGAGCGACCTCAGCATGGTCCGCTATCTGGGCTATGCCGCCCTGCCCGAGGCCGCGGCGCTGGAAGCCCGACTCCGCGCCGAGGCCGCAGAGGCTCTCAATTACGGCATTCACCTGATCGTGGTTCAAAGCGCGGACGGCAGCCTCGTGGTGGGCGACAGCCACAGCTACGGCGCTACGCCCCCGCCTTTTGCTAGTGCCGTCGTAGACAGCGCCATCATTGCCCAGTTCGTGCAGATCTTCGGCGCGGCCCCGCCGGTGACCGAGCGCTGGACCGGGACCTATGCCAGCGGCAGCGGCCACAGCCTCGTTCGCGAACCCATGCCAGGCGTGCGCCTGGTCATCGTGACCAGCGGAACCGGCGCTTCAACCAGCTTCGCGCTGGCCGAGGATGTGGTCGACCGCATTCTGTCTGGCGGCGATTCATCAAACAGCGGATCGGAAGGAAAAGATTTATGCGCGTAGGTCTGAAAGCGGTGATCTTCGATTGGGCCGGCACGATGATCGATTTCGGGAGCCGAGCGCCGGTTATAGCCCTCTGCCATGTCTTCGAGGCGCATGGCGTGCCGATTACGGAAGCCGAAGCCCGCGAGGATATGGGCCGCGCGAAACGCGACCATATCGGCGCGCTGCTGGTCAAGCCGCGGATCGCTGCTGCGTGGCAGGCCGCAAAAGGCTCGCTCCCAAGCGTGGTAGACGGCGACATGATCTTCAACGCCATCGGAGACTCGATGCGTGCCGCCGCTCGCGAATGCGCAACGCTCGTTCCGGGCGCCGCAACCGTCGCGCAATCACTGCAGGCGCAAGGCGTGAAGATTGGTTCCTGCACCGGCTACAGCCGCGATATGATGGACGACATCCTGTCCATGGCGAAAGCGCAAGGATATGATCCGAACCATGTCGTCTGCGCGGGCGAAACGCCTTCAGGGCGCCCCTCACCCTTCATGGTCTGGCAAAACCTGATCGCCCTCAACGTCTGGCCTGCAGAGGCCTGCCTGAAAGTGGATGATACCGAAGTCGGCATCATGGAAGGCCGCGCCGCAGGTGTGTGGACGGTCGGTGTCGTCCGCAGCGGTAACATCGTCGGCCTCTCGGAAGATGCGCTGATGGCGCTTCCGGTCAGCGAGCGCGAGGCGCGTCTGGCCGCCGCGCGAGAAACACTGCTCGCAGCTGGCGCGCATCTGGTGATCGACACGGTCGCTAACCTAACGGATGCGCTGGCTCAACTTCCCACTGCAGCGGGCCTGCAATCCAACGCGAAGGTCACATAGCTGCCGACATATTAGCCAGCTGAACCGAGGGCGGCTTTGATGCCGCACGGTTCAGAAGCAGCGCGGGGCATAACCCCTTCGGCAACCGTTCGAGCGACATGTCCGACGGCCCATTTGTCCCGATGACCGTCGATCTAGCTGGCCAGCGCCTGATCAAACGACGGGAGCGATCAGGACGTCCTTCGCGCGGTCAAATATGTCCCAAGCTGGCGAGGCCATCAAACGCCAAACGCAAGTTCGATCGCCTTGCAACGCTCGGGGCCTGCGAAGTTGAGGATCAACTTCGCTTTCGATGCATCAACCGCCGAAGTGGAACCGCGCGCCGACCTTGAATGCGCGGCCGACAGGATCGAACAGGATCTGGTTGGTGCCGCCGGACGGTCCTGGCAACGAGGGCGGATCACGATCGAACACGTTGTTCACCGTGGCGAAGAGCTGGAACGTCCTGCCAATGCCAGCGTCGACATTCACGCGCGCCGTGAGGTCGAGATAGAAGCGCGCCGGCACCCGATTATTGTCCACGCTGTTGGGCAAGGTGATCGAGTAACCATCCTGATCGGGGCCGATGAAGTTCGTCCAGTAAATGCCCGACGGGATGTAGCGGCCATGTCCGGTAAGCTGGACCTTTCCGGCGGTCAGCGTCACGACGCCATCCAGCACATAATCCGGCACGCCAGGGATCGTGCCGGTGCGCACGCCGGTCTGCCCCGCGCGATCCACCGCGCCGAGCGAGTCGACGGTGGTGAGTTCCTGCGTCACATTGGCTATGAGCTGCGCGTTGAGATCGCCCCAGCCACCGAGCGGCTGGCGATATTGCAGCTCGATGTCGAAGCCGCTGGTTTTCAACGCATTCGAATTGAGGATCACGTCCCGCACCTGCAGGATTTGATTGTTCGCATCCCGCGTGATCTGATTGCAGAAGGTGGTGGCACCCTGCGCACAACGGTTGACCAACGTCTGCGCGCCAAGCGCCCCGATCGCCCCGGCAACCTTGATATTATAGTAGTCCACCGACAACTTCATGCGCTGCAAAGCGCCGCCGCGCGGTGTGATGACCACGCCGCCCGTCCAGCTGTCCGCCGTCTCAACGGAGAGGTCGGGATTGGATCCGGTGAGCACGAACGGATTGGTTTGCAGGCCATTGTTCAATGGATCGGACAAGCCAATGGAGCGCAGCGTCTGCGGCCCGAACAGTTCGAAGATGTTGGGCGCGCGAATGTCTCGCGAGCGTGTGCCGCGCAGGCGCAGGCCATCGATCGGCTCATAGACGAGGCCGGCCTTCCAGGTCGTCACCGCGCCCGTCGTACTGTAGTCCGTCCGCCGGATCGCGCCATTGAGGTCTAGCGCGGCGCCGAGCGCGCTGTCCCGAAGAACAGGCACCGCGATTTCGCCGAACACTTCCTTGACCGTGACGGCACCGCTCAACGCGGACCCGTTCAATGCATAAAAGCCGTTCGCTGCTGAAACCGGATCAGCCGTGCCATCGACCTTGTCGCGGCGATATTCGCCGCCCACCGCGACACTTACCGGGCCCGCCGGCAAATCAAACAGCTCACCACGCACGTCGAGCCCAACGACGTGTTGGTCGTTCACGGTGCGCTGGAAGCCATCGTCGGTGATATAAGCGGCGGCCGCAGCGCTATACCGCCCCTCGCCAAAGGGGTTGAAAGCGACGCATGCGGGATCGTCGTTGGTTGTGCTTGCGTCCGCATTCACACGGCAAATGGCGTTTCCGCCGGACTGAACCGCATCGACCGCCCGGCCCAGCTTGGCAAGATTGACGAGGTTCGTCGCGCTCTGGGTGAAGTTGGTGCGGCCATATTGATAGAAGCCATTCAGCGTCCATCGGTCGCTCAGCCGCGCTTCGAGACCCAGCACCCCACGATAGGTTTCGGTTGTGGATGTCGCCACGCCCGGTCCCAAATCGAAGGAGGCCTTGCCGAGAATGAAGGAAGCGACGCCGTTGGCATCCATCGCTGTCTGGACAGACTGCGGGATGAAGGGGTTGTCCCGCTTGATGCGTCCCAGGAGCGTCCCGTTGAAATCCCGGAAAATTGCGCCCTCGACCGTGCCCTTGACCCGCCCATAGGAAACGTCGGCGCTCAGCGTCACATCGTCGCTCAGGTCAGCGGTCAGAGCACCGTAAGTGGACACACGCTCCAGCGGCACCTTCAGGCGCAAACTCGACACAAAGCCGTTCCGGCCCTGCCCCTCGCCACCGAGCATGAACAGCGGCCCAACGAGCGTGCCATATTGGAAGCGTCCGGGCGTGCCATCCGCCAGGAACTTGGTGCCGCGCAGTGGATCGCTCGCGGTTGTGCCGATCACCGCACCGGCAGCGTTGTAGGACCGGTTGATGAGCCCGCCGGACGACATGGTGGACGTATTGACACCAGGCACGATCAGATTGGCAGGCTGGCCACCCGCGCCCGGGGTATTGCCGAGGATCAAGGTCTGACTGTTGCACCAGCTGCGTGTGGTGCAGTCACCCAAACCCTCAAGCTTTTCATATTCGACGGCCGCAATGACGTGAATGCGGTCGCCCAGGCTCATGCCGCCGGACAGGCTGGCGAACAGATTGCCATCGTCGCCACGCTGCGACACGCCGGCAGAAAATTCTCCGTCGAGCCCGGTTTTCCGGCGATCAAGGATGAAGTTCACCACGCCGGCAACCGCATCAGACCCGTAGGCCGCCGATGCGCCGCCCGTGACCACGTCCACGGTCTTCAGCAGTGACGATGGAATCAGATTGGTGTCGACCGATCCCTGCACCGTGCTGGGCACGAAGCGCTTGCCGTCCACGAGGACAAGGGTGCGTTGGGGTTCGAGACCACGCAGATCGAGCAGCCGGGCGCCGATATATCCGCCGAGATTGGCCTGCGCCGCCGGCCCGCTGGAGGCGCGAAAACTCGGCAGCTGATTGAGCGCCTCGCCGACATTGTTGATGCCGAGGGCTTCGAGGCGCTCGGAGCCGATGCTGGTCACGGGCGTGGGAGCGTTGAAACCACCGCCAAGGCGCGTACCGGTGACCACGATGGCCTGCTCAGGCGCGCTTTCAGCTGAGCCTTCCGCCTCGTCCTGCGCGGCGACCTGCGCGCTGGCCGGTTGAGCCGCCGTCATTGCGATCAAGCTCATGATCGCCAACACGCTCGCGCCTGCGCGCACATGGATGGTCGTTCGCATCTTTCAGATCTCCTGTCCCTCGGGCTTCTCGAGCGGCCCTCAGGGGCGTTGTGTATCAGGGTACATAAAATGTCAAAGCGATTGAGCCGGATCGTGGGGCGACAACGCGAACGTTTTACAGAGGGCTCGTGATCGCTAATGAAGACAGCCTTTTCCCGGGCATTGACGCGGCAGTGGAGACGGAATGACCCCTGAAGAATTCAAACCCGCTCCATCCGAGGATCAGCCGTCGCATCATCAAGGCTATTCTTCCGGAGACGCGCGCGATGAGGTGGAGTTCGAGCTGACCCGCTTATTGTCGCTGTCGGCGCGTCGCTGGGGGACGTATGTCGAAAGCCGGATGATGCCGGCCACAGGTCAATCGCGATCCCGTTGGCAAACCCTGTACGTCTTGAGCGTTGCCCCGCCGCCAGTGACGACCTCCCATCTCTCGGCTCGTCTCGCCATTCAGTGGCCACCGCTGATCAGGACGCTCAACTCTCTGGAGAAGGACGGGCTGATTCGCCGCATCGACAATCCTGCTGACAAAAGATCACGCTATATTGAGATCACCCCCGCCGGCCTGGATGTGGTCGCTCAGGTGCAGCCAGCATTGTCCCAATTTCGATCCAGAGCCTTTACCCAGCTCACCACGGAAGAGATGAATATTGCCACCCGCATTCTGGAGAAAATTATTCAGGGTGTCTCGGATGCGCAATGCGAGCCCTGAGACCAGCCTGGCTGGAGCGGGCGGCCGCCTTGCTCGGTTCGCGCGTGACCTGCGCAGCGCGTTGCCCTTTTTACGGCGTGCAGTAGCGCTTTAGCTTCGACAAACTTTCTGCGAGGGTGCTCGCTTCGTTCCGGCAGACACCTGCTGTCGGAGCGTTCTTGTTGGAGAGGAGAAGCGGATGATCGAGCTCGACAAAACGTATCAGGGCGGATGCCTTTGCGGCGACGTCCGTTATGAGCTTGATGGGCCGAGCCTGTTTGAGATGCAGTGCTGCTGCGTAGACTGCCAAAAGGCGACTGGCACGGGGCACACCACCATCATCGGCGTTCATAAGAGCCAACTGCAGGTTACCGGCACGGTCACAACCTATACCAATCTTGGCGAAAGTGGCGGGACGGTAACCCGTCACTTCTGCGGCCGGTGCGCTGGACGACTATATACATCAGGTTCCGGCCCCGGCGAGATGATCATGATCCAGGCGGGCTCGCTGGACGACCCCAATGTCGTTGAACCGCAGCAGGTCATTTACCTCAAGCAGGCGGTGACGTGGGACCATTTTGATCCCGCAATCCCGCAGTACGAGATGTACGGCCAACATACCGACGAAACCCTCGCCGCTCGGGCTGGCAAGGTGGACAAGCTGCGCTACAAGGGTCGGCCAAAACCTGAATAGCAAGCGGTTGGCGCAGGATTGTTGCGCTATACTTCCCGGTCGTCCGGCCTGCTTGTGGTGATTTTGCGTCCCCGGCCGTTTAGACAGACTGCGCTCTGCGCGGAAGGCCGCGCATTAACCTTTTCGTCGCGCCTGCCTCATAATGAAAAACCATGCGCTTAGCGACGATCACAAACTGGGCTTATGGTATGACCGTAGCGCTCACGCTCGTATCGGGAACAACGATGCTGCTTGCTTCTCACGCCCAGGAGGAGGAGCGCGCGGCCGTCGAGAACCGGTACCGGCTCGATCAGGCGACGTCGAAACTCGACAGAGAGATTTCTGCGCTCTCTGATCATGCCCGGCAGTATCTCAACACCGGCGATCCGACCTATCGCCTGCTTTACCAGCGGAATGGGGCTACGCTTGGAACGATCGAAAGTCGAGTGCGGCATCTGAGCGATGCTGGCGCCACGCAAGAAGAACTGGGCGCCCTGAAGGAGGCGATCGGCTGGGCCGATACGCTTCATGATGAACAGCGGCAAGCGCTCGCCGCATACGAGCGTGGAGACATGCAGACCGCGAGGGAAATCCTCTTCGGCGCAGAATATGAGCGCGAGTTTGATCGCGCCCACATGATGATAGAGCAGTTTCAAAGCCGACTCGATCAGCGAACCCAAGCAGAGGTCGATGCCGCAGAAAGCATCGCCCGCGTCTGGAAAACTATATCCGAAATCGTGCTGGCTCTCACCGGCGTCATGTTCCTTGGCGTGCTCTACTTCATCTTCAAGCAGCGCGTATTGAAACCAGTGGTTCGGCTGAGCGACGTGGTGAGCCGACTCGCGGCCCAGGATTATGCGGTGGAGCCGCCACCAGTCGATCGGATCGACGAGATTGGCGACATGGCGCAGGCGATCCGCATCTTTCGCGAGAATGGTCTGGAACGCCAGCGCCTTTCGGCGGAGCGGGACGCAGAACTCGCAATACGCGATCTTCTCTCCAAGATGACGCAGCGCATGCAGGGCTGCGACACTCTTTCCGAGCTGGAGAACGTGGTGAAGCGCTTCGTTCCCCAAATCGCTCCGGAATTTGCTGGCCGTCTCTATCTCTGGGACGAGCGACGCGGCGCTGTTGTTGAAGCCTGCCACTGGCTGGCACCCCGACATTCCCGTCCCGAGTTTGCCCCTCTCGCGTGCTGGGCGCTCAGGCGTGGACTGCCGCACCAACCGGCCGGCGCTCAGATCGATGTGCCATGCGAGCATCTCGATCAGGCGAGCGGCCTGCCAATTCCGGACACGCTCTGTCTGCCGCTTGCCGCGCAACGTCAGGTGCTCGGCATGCTCTATTTCGAGCCTTTAAGGCCTGATCGCCATCCGCCGATGCCGCTGGCGTTACTTCAACTGGTCGCAGAAAATATCAGCTTGGCGCTGGGCAATCTGCGGTTGCGCGATACTTTGCACGAGATGGCGATGACCGATCCGCTCACCGGCCTTGCAAACCGGCGGCGGCTTGATGGCCAACTTGTCGAGCTGATCACTGATGCGGAGCGGAAAAGAAAGCCGATCAGTTGTCTGATGATCGATGTCGACCATTTCAAGCACTTCAATGACGTGTTCGGCCATGAAGCCGGCGATGTCGTGTTGCGGCATGTTGGTGCTGTCCTCAAGGACGCGATGCGTGAGGAAGACCTCTCATCCCGCTATGGTGGCGAGGAGTTCCTGGCCCTTCTCGTTGGATTGGATGCCGAACAGGCTGAGAAAAGGGCGGAGATGATCCGCATGCAGATCGCGAATTTGCAGATCACGTTTGACGGAAATAACCTTGGCCCAGTGACGGCATCGATCGGTGTCGCCACCGCGCCGCTGCATTGCCAAGCTGAGGAACTGGTGGAGACCGCCGATGCAGCGCTCTATCGGGCCAAGTCCTCAGGCCGGAACAGGGTGGTAGTCGCCTTCCCGGAACAGAAGGCCCCCTCTGGCGCGACACGGGCTAAATCGAGCGGCTAAGCCAAGCGTCGGACTATGGTGCTCTAAATCGCCAATGGCGTTGCTGGCGATCAGGCCGACAGAGCAAGTTTCCCCCAGCTCCATGAAGACAGGTACCGGCTTGGTCGCATTCGTGGCATGGCTGCATCGCTGGCACCCCGGTGGGACAACAATTATTCCGGTCTGCTCAATGCGCCGCGCCCGGATCGACGGCCCTTTTCGGCCGGGGCGCGAACCATACTGCTGCAGCAGCGAACACGAAGGCGGCTGCGGACAGCAGGAACATGTGGTTGATCGCCACCGTCAGGCTTTCCTGCTGGACGGTCTGCTCGATCACCCCGCGCACCTGATCGAGCGAGAAGCCGGCGCCTTGCAGCGCCTCACGCGTCGCCTCGCTGTTCATGGCGCCGACCATCTCGCTGCGCGCCGTCACAGCACTATTGGCCCACATGGTCGTCGCGACGGAGGTGCCGATGGCACCCGCCATCGTGCGCAGGAAGCTCATCACGCCTGCGGCCGACGCGGTCTCGTCCGGGTCTACCGCCGAGAGCGCAATCGTGGTGAGCGGAATGAAGAAGAAGGGCATGCCGATGCCCTGCATCAGCTGCGGGAAGGCCAGCGTCCAGAAGTCCGCGCCCGACGTCCAGTGCGCCCGCAGCAGCGACGTGAGGCCGAGCCACAGGATGCCGAATGTCACCAAAATGCGCGGATCGACCTTGTTGGTGAGCTTGCCGACGATGGGCGACATGATGACGGCAGCCACGCCCATGAAGGCGGTCACATAGCCCGCATCCGTGGCGGTATAGCCAAGGTCGGTCTGCAGCCATTGGGGGATGAGCACCACCGCCGAGAACATCGTCCCGAAGGCAAGCGACAGGCTGAGCACCGCCGCGGAAAAGCCGCGATGCCGGAACACCCGCAGATTGACGATCGGTTGCGCCTCAGTCAGCTCCCAGGCGAGGAACAGCGCGAAGCCGATCAGCGCGATGATCGCCAGGATTACGATCTTGCTGTCCCCGAACCAGTCATGCTCGCGGCCAATGTCGAGGATGATCTGCAACGCACCGATCCACAGGATCAGCAGTGCCAGACCGATCGTGTCGACACGCATCTTCTCGGTCTTCGTTTCGGCGCGGCTCAGGAAGCGCACGGCGCCATAAGCGCAGAGCGCGGCGACCGGCACGTTGATGAAGAAGATCCAGTGCCAGGACCAGCTATCGCTGATCGTGCCGCCCAGGATGGGGCCGAGGATCGGCGCGATCACGGTGGTCATCGCCCACAGACCCATTGCCTGCCCCTGCAGATGCTTGGGGAAGATGCGCATCAGCAGGGTCTGGCTAAGCGGCATCAGCGGCCCGCCGCACAGCCCTTGGCCGATGCGGAAGGCGACCAGCATCCCGAGGCTACTCGACAGGCCGCAGAGCACCGAGAAGATGCCAAAGCCGATCATGCCGAAGGTGAAGGTACGCACGGTACCGAAGCGCCCCGCCAGCCAGCCGGTCAACGGCACGCAGATCGCTTCCGCCACCGCATAGGAGGTGATGATCCACGTCCCCTGCGAGGAGGAGATGCCGAGCGAGCCGGCGATATGCGCCACCGAGACATTGGCGATGGTCGTATCCAGCACGACCATGAAATTGCTGAGCGCGAGCACGGCGCCGGCAATCACCAGCGCAGCGCCCGAGAGCGGCGTGAAATCATCCGCCTTGCTGGCCATGCCTATGCCCTTCCTATCCGGTCGCGCTCACTGCGCCGATGTATCGACCTCGGCGGTCATCGAGAGCCCGACCCGCAGCGGATGCGCGGCCAGCTCCTTGGCGTCGAGCGCGACGCGCACTGGCAGGCGCTGCACCACCTTGATCCAGTTGCCCGTCGCATTCTGGGCGGGGATCAGCGCGAAGGCCGATCCGGTACCACCCGAAAAGCCGACGACACGGCCATGATATTCGACACTGCCGCCATAGAGATCGGACACCAGCGTCACGGGCTGGCCGGGCTTCACCTTGGTGAGCTGGCTCTCCTTGAAATTGGCGTCGACATAGACCTGACCGACCGGCACGACGCGCATCACCGTCGCGCCCGGCGCGATGCGCTGGCCGACCTGCACGGTCCGGTTGGCGATGACGCCATCGATGGGTGCGCGGATGACGGTTCGCTCAAGATCGAGCTCGGCCTGCCGCACCTTTGCCTTGGCGGCGAGAACATCCGGATTGGTTTCAACCGTGCTGCCCTGGATCAACGCATCGTTGGCGGCGAGATTGCCGGCCGCGACGCCGCGCGAGGCGCTGGCCTGCGCCATGGCGGCTTTGGCCTGCTCCAGCGCCGCACGCGCGCTGGCCAGCGCATTGGTCGCCGCCGTCAGTTCATCACCGGAGACCGCGCCATTGGCGGAGAGCGCCTTGCGCCGGCTATAATCGACCTGCGCCTTCTCGAACGAGGCCTGCGCCGCGACGAGTTGGGCCTGCGTGCTGCGGATGTCCGCGCCCCGGGCGAGAACCTGATCGGACAGCGCGTTACTTGTCGCGCTCGCCTGCCCGAACTGGCGGCGCGCCTTGGCCAGCTCGGCCTGCGCGGTCGCGAGGGCAATCTGCGCATCGCGATCATCGAGCCGGACAAGGATGTCGCCCGCCTTCACGCTGTCCGTGTCCGTCTTGAGCACGGCCGCCACCTGTCCGCCGACCATGGGGGTAATCTGCGCGGTATCTGCGCCGACATAGGCATTGTCGGTCTCGACATAGTGGCTGCCGATGGCGGCATACCATCCGCCATAACCGATGCCCGCGAGCAGAACCGCGCCGGCAATCGCCAGCAAAGCCGTCTTGCGCCGACTGCGGGAGGGCGCAGCGTCCGACGTTTGCGTTGCAGTAGCGGCGGGGAAGTGAGGGTCAGCTTCAGCCATGGGTAGCATCCTTGGTGGGCGTCGTTTGGGCAGCCGTGCCCGTATCGGTAAATCCGCCGCCGAGCGCACGGACGAGTGCAACGTCGAGCGTGAAGGCCCGCGCCTGAAGATCGGCCACGATGCGCTTGGCCTGCAGCGCACGGTCCTGCGCGGTCAGCACATCGAGGAAGGTGGAGAGCCCGCCCTCGTATCGCTGCGTGGCAATCGCATACGCCGCCTCGAAATCCGCGAGCGACTTGCGCGATTGCTCAAGCTGAACGGCAAGCGCGCGCTGGCTGACGACGGCATCTGCGACGGCACGATAGGCATCGGTCACGGTCCGGTCGTAGCTCGCCACGGCCTCGTCATAGCCGGCGCGGGCGCCTTTATACTGCCCTTGCAGCGCGCCACCACGGAAGATCGGCAGGGTGATCGCCGGGCCGACACTGCCATAGTCGGAGCCGCTCTTGAACAGGTTGGATAGCCCGAGCGACTGAAAGCCGAAGATCGCGGACAGGTTGATCGCCGGATAGAAATCGGCGCGGGCAACCTTGATGCGGCTCGCCTCGGCCTCCACCCGCACACGCGCGGCGGCGATATCGGGCCGGCGGCCGACCAGATCGGTGGTGACATTCTCGGGAATGCCCCGCGCCGCGATGGTCACGGCCGGAGGCATGATCGCCAGACCGCGATCGGGGCCGGCGCCGAGCAGGGCTGCCAGCCGATTGCGAGCCAGCCCGATCTGCTCATCAGTGGCGGCGAGATCGCTGCGGGCGGCCGGAACGGCAGCGCTGGCCTGCTTGAGCTCTGCCTGGGTATCGAGGCCGGAGGTCACGCGATCGCTCACCAGGCCCTGCGTCTTCTCGCGCACCTCCAGCGCCGTCTGCAGCACCGCCCGCTGCGCGAACAGCCGCGCCAGATCGGCATAGGCGTCCGCGACATTGGTGGAGAGCATCAGCGCCGCCTGCTGATAATCGAGCTGCGCCGCCTCGGCATCCGAGCGGGCAGCGGCATAGGCCGCGCGATTGCGACCCCAGAGGTCAAGATCGAAACCGAGCGCGGCTTGGACATTGCCCGAGCTGTTCCAGCCCTGCGGCACGAAAGCCGGCGGAATGCCGTTATTATAGCTTTGCTTGGCAGCGGAGCCGCCGGCGGACACATCAAGCGAGGGCAAGCGGGCCGCGCCGGACTGCTGGGCGATCGCCTCGGCCCGGCGGACGCGCGCTAGCGCAACCGCGAGATCGGGCGATCCGGCCAGCGCCTCCTGAATCAGCCCGTCGAGCTGCGGGTCGCCATAGCTGGCCCACCAATCCGCCTTGACCCAAGGCGCGCCCGGGGCAGTCGGAGCCAGGCTCTGGCTCGCCGCGTAATGATCGGCCGGCGCGATCGCCGGTGCCGGCCCCATATGGGGGACGGCCGCGCAGCCGGGGAGAGTCAGCATCGCGAGCAGGGCACCAGCGCGTCGAGACAGGAAAGTCGTGGCCATGAATCGAAAAACCGTACTGTTGGGTACAGTCAGCGCTCTGATCCTCAACGACGGGGTTGTCAACAGAAAACTGTACTGTATAGTACGGTTATGGAGCAGGATACTGAAACACTCCCCGTCACGCGCCGGGAAAGCCGCAAGCACGACCGCCGGCAGGCCATTGTCGACGCTGCGCGCACCTCGTTTCTGGAGCATGGTTATGCCGGCACGTCGATGTCCGGCCTGCTCAAGACCCTCGGCGGCTCCAAGGCGACGTTGTGGGGCTATTTCCGATCCAAGGAAGACCTGTTCGCCGCGGTCGTTGAGGAAGTCAGCCTGCAGTTTCGCGCCGAGATTCAGGATGTGCTGGCGACGAAGGCCGATCTTGAGTGCACGCTCATCGCCTTCTGTCGCGCCTTCCTGCGCAAGATCACGTCACCCGATGGGCAGGCCACCTGGCGGCTGGTCGTTGCGGAGAGTGGGCGCTTTCCCGAAGTCGGCAAGATTTTCCATGAGCGGGCCGCCCGGCCCGTCCAAGGCGCATTGCAGGCTTTCTTTGCCCGGCAGGTCGCCAGCGGCGCGATGATCGAGGAAGATCCTGCAGTCATGGTGGAAGCCCTGATGGGCCTTTGCATCGGCCAGCACATGCGGGCGATCTGGGGATTCGAGCGACTGAACGACGCCGAGATTGACGTCTATGCGCTGCGCTTCACGCACATCTTCATGCGGGCCTACGCGCGGGGCACCTGAGATCCGGGCGGCGCATCGTCGCCCGCGCGGCCCGCCGCCTCATTGTCTCCAACACATCCTCTCCTATGTGCAGAAGACAGGAGAAAATCGATGCGCATCGGGACAGTCAGGGAAATCAAGAACCACGAATATCGTGTCGGCCTCACCCCGGAGAGCGTGCGGGAACTGGTGGCGCATGGCCATGAAGTCTGGGTCGAACAGGCCGCCGGTTTGGGCATCGGCAGCAGCGATGAGGATTATCGCGCCGCCGGGGCGATCATCCAGCCCGATGCGCGGACGGTGTTCGATCAGTGCGAGATGATCGTCAAGGTCAAGGAGCCGCAGGCGGAGGAGCGCGCAATGCTTCGGCCCGGGCAGATCCTCTACACCTATCTCCATCTCGCCCCCGATGCCGCCCAGACTGCCGATCTGCTTCGCTCCGGCGTGACGGCAATCGCCTATGAAACGGTAACCGGCCCGCAGGGCACGCTGCCCTTGCTCAAACCGATGAGCCAGGTGGCCGGGCGGATGAGCATACAGGCCGGCGCGACCGCGCTTGAGAAGGCGCATGGCGGGCGCGGCGTCCTGCTCGGCGGCGTGCCGGGCGTCCTGCCGGCGAAGGTGGTCATTCTCGGGGGCGGCGTGGTCGGCTTCAATGCCGCGCAAATGGCCACAGGATTGGGCGCCGACGTGACGATTCTCGACCGCAATCCGGATGTTCTGGAGCGCCTCGGCACCCACTTCGAGGGGCGCGCGAAGACCCGCTTCTCCGGCCGGGCCGCGCTGGCGGAAAGCCTTGTCGATGCCGATCTGGTGATCGGCGCGGTGCTGGTGCCCGGTGCTACCGCGCCGAAGCTGGTCTCACGCGACATGCTCTCGTCCATGAAGAGCGGCGCAGTGCTCGTCGATGTCGCGATCGATCAGGGCGGCTGTTTCGAGACCAGCCGGCCTACCACTCATGCCGATCCGACCTTCATTGTGGACGGCATCGTGCATTATTGCGTCGCCAACATGCCCGGTGCCGTCGCGCGGACGAGCACCTACGCGCTGAACAACGTCACCCTGCCCCATGCGCTCAGCATCGCCGATCTCGGCTGGCGCGCCGCGCTTGCCCGCGACCCGCATCTGGCCAATGGCCTCAATGTCCATGCCGGCAAGGTCAGCTGCCCCGCCGTCGCGGAGGCGCTGGGTTATGAGGTGGAGCCGGTGAAGGCCGTGCTCGGGCTCTAGATCCCGGAAACGGTCGGCCTCTCGCCAAAAGGCATCAACGGGCTGACGCCCAGCACATCGGCCAGCGGTCTGCCATCGCTGAGCCGCCGGAACAGCGCATAGGCAATCCAGCGGGCGCGACCATCGACATTCGGCGCGCCGCGCCCTGCCAGATGATCGCTGATCCGAACGGTGCGGGTCTCCAGCGATATGCGCGTCAGCCCGGTCCGGTTTTCCACCCCGACATGCGCGTGCTGCGCGGAGAAGGCGATGATCTCGCCCGGCGCGATCAGCACCGGCATGCCCTGAGCGGCATCGATGGGGGCGAGCGGGCGCGGCGCCATGCGGCCGCGATCGGCCGAGGCACTGCCGGTGCGCCGCCGGGCCATCGCCTCGGAGAGATCGAAATCGGCACTGTCATTCGGGATCGGCCGGTCGAACAGCTCGGGGAGAAACGCAAAGGTGCGCCCGCTTGTGATCGGCCAGACCGGTGCCCACCAGTTGACCTGCGCCGCCAGATTGGTGCCCCAACTATCGCGATGAAAGCCGACCGTCGCCGTGCTGCGCGCGCTGTGCGGCTGGTTATCCGCCGGCACTGGCGGCTGGAAGCGCAGCAGCAGCCGATCCCGAGCCACGTCGTCGGCCTGCAACCCCACCGCCTCGAACAGCGCGCGCCATAAGTGCTTGGCTTGCGCGTCATTGGAGAAGGCGCGCTGTACGGCGTCGAGCGTTTCCGCCAGCGCCACCCTGTCCAGCGCCGCGTGAATGCGCTCCGGATCGTGGGGCGCGAGGTGCTGCTCCACGAAGGCGCGCGCATGATCCGCCAGCGCGCGCATCGACGGAAGCGCCCGGAATCGGACGATATCCCCACGATAGAGCTGGCCATGCAGCGCATCGACCGACACCGCCGGTGCCGCGTAGATATCCGCCGCAGCGGCCATGCTCAGTTCCGCACCTGCCGGCCTTCGATGGGATAGGCCGGATCGGTATAGCCATGGGTGGAGGCATAACCGGGGGCCACCAGTCCGTCGGCGAAGGCCTCGTCCTCGGGGCCCATCGATACGCTCAGCGCATCCAGATAGGCATCCCATTGCGCCTCGGTGCGCGGGCCGGCAATCGCGGCGCTGACGAAGCGGTTGCGCAGCACCCAGGCCAGCGCAAAGGCGACGGTGCTCACGCCCTTGGCAGCGGCATGGGCATTGACCGCCTCGGCAATGGCCAGCGATTCGGTGCGCCACTCCGTCTGCTTGAGACGGACATCGCCCCGCGCCGCGCGGGAATCGGCCGGCGGCGGTCCGTCACCGGCATATTTGCCGCTCAGAACGCCCCGGGCCAGCGGGCTGTAGGGCACCACGCCCAGGCCATAATGGCCGGCGGCGGGCATCTGCTCCACCTCAACGAGGCGATCGACCATATTATAGAGCGGCTGACTGGCGATCGGCCGATCCATGCCAATGGCGTCCGCCGCGCGGCAGATCTCGGCAATGCGCCAGCCGCGAAAGTTCGACACGCCATAATAACGCAGCTTCCCCTGCGCGATTAGATCGTCGATAGCCCGCAACCCTTCCTCGAAGGGCGCATGAGGATCGGCCTTATGGAAATAAAGGAGGTCGATATAGTCGGTGCCCAGCCGCTTGAGGCTCGCCTCAACATCCTGCACGATCCATTTGCGCGATTGCCCGCCCTCATTCGGCCCCTTCCCGAAGGCATGGCCGAATTTGGTGGCGACGACCCAATGATGCCGGTGGTCGCGGATCGCCCGGCCCACCACTTCCTCAGATTGGCCGCCATTATAGCCGTCGGCGGTGTCGAGAAAATTGATGCCCTGATCCCGCGCCTTGTGGATGATCCGCGTCGCCGTGGGCTCGTCCGTCGCGCCGCCGAACATCATGGTGCCAAGGCAAAGTGGCGAGACCTTGAGGGCGCTGCGCCCCAGATAGCGATAGTCCATAGTCCCTCTCCTCTCCCTCCTGACACGATCGTGCGATTGGCAATCGCTATCATGCTAAGCAATCGCCGTCAGCCTTGAGGACAGCGCATCCATTCAAATTTCCATCTTCGGCCATTAGCCTCCGCTCGATGATGCCCGGCAAGGGCGCATAGAACAGAGGGAGAGTGCGATGCGTGATGCAATTATAGCTGCAGGCCTGCTGGCCATGGCCGGACTGAGCGGGGCGAGCCTCGCGGAGACGCCAAAAGCGCCGCTCACCGTCGAGCAACGGCTGCAGCGGGTGGAGGATGAGCTGGCGATCCGGCGCATCATCGTCGATTATGCCGCCACGCAGGATGCGCGCGACTATACGGCCTATGCGAATCTGTTCGCCACCGATGGCGAATGGGCGAACGGTAAGGCCGTCCACAAGGGGCGCGCAGCAATCCGCCAGCTGCTCGTCAACCTCTACGGCACGCCGCCCGCGGGCTTCGTGAACAACGAGAACTATCACCTCACGTCCAACATCCAGATCGACATCGACGGTGACCGGGCAACCGCGCACTCGCGCCACCTGCTCATCTGGCGCGGCCCGAATGGCGAGCCCGTCCCCGCGCTCGCGGGCCGCTATGAGGACGAATTCATCCGCGAGAATGGCGAATGGAAGATCCGGCGCCGCGTCGATTATCCGGTGATGCCCACCGCCGAGGAATGGATGAAGGTCGTCCGCGCGCGTCAGGCCGCGCAATGATCGCGCTGCGCCCCATCGCCGCGATCGCGCTGCTCGCCGGCGCCGCTCTTCCGGCCAGCGCCCAGCGCGACGAAACCGCCGATCGCGCCGCCATCCACGCGCTGCTCGTCGCTTATGGCAGCACGCTCGACGCGCGCGACTTCGCGGGGTTCGGGCGACTGTTCGGTAAGGATGGCGTCTATGCCGCGGGCGGTGGCGCAGAAGCGCGGGGGCCGGCTGCCGGCGAAATGATGCGCAAGGTCTTCGCCGGCAATGCCATGGGCTTTGCAGAGCCGAATTATCACCTGTTCTTCAACGAGGTCGTGACCTTCACCGGCGCGGACAGCGCGAGGGCGACATCCATGTCGCTCTACGTCGTGCCGGATGAGCGGAACCGGCCCACGCCCATGCTTATGGCCGCCTATGAGGACGATCTGGTCCGCGAAGACGGCCGCTGGGTTTTCGCGCGCCGGTCTGTGAAGGGGCTCATGCCTGCGCGCCGACCTTAGCGGAGCTGGGGCGGCGCAGGAGGAAGCTGCCGTTCCTCGCGGAAAAGCAAATGTTCATCGCAATCCTATTGTCAATATAATCGATTGAGTTAAGTTATCGCCTCCGACCCGGCAAAAAAGGAGGAACGGCCGATGTCCACGCCCACGCCCCATTCGGCTGCCCAGAGCGGGGATGACCCCCATGGCAGCGCGCTCTCTCTGATTCGGCAGCATCTTGACCGCCTCAAATTCGGCGCCGTGCATCTGACTGTGCACGAAGGCCGCCTCGTCCAGATCGAGGTGACCGAGAAGACCAGGCTGACCGCCTAACCCTTTCCGACGGGCCGCCTGGCCGCCCGCGCGATAACAGACCCATAGCATGATGCTGACCGGACCACTGGAGGCATCCCTTTTTTCAAACAAGGGGATTTCACCATGGTCAACAGACCGCTTCTTTCGCTGAGCGCGCTCGCCGCAGCTCTTCTCTTTCATGGCACCGCACAAGCGGACGAAACCGCAGGCGCAGCGCCCGCGACCGGCTCCCACAGCACGGCCGCCCCGCATGAAGACCGCAGCGCCCCGCAGGATATCGTGGTGACGGCGCGCCGGCGCTCCGAAACCTCGCAGGAAATCCCCATTGCCGTCTCCGTGGTCGGCGGCGCCCAGCTCGACAGCACCGGCGCCTTCAATGTCGGCCGTCTCCAGCAGCTTGCGCCCACGCTGCAATTCTATTCCTCGAACCCGCGCAACACGGCCGTGAACATCCGCGGCATCGGCGTGCCCTTCGGCCTCACCAGCGACGGCTTCGAGCAGGGGGTCGGTATTTATGTCGATGACGTCTATTATTCGCGCGTGGCCTCGGCCACCTTCGACTTTCTCGACGTTGCGCAGATTGAAGTGCTGCGCGGGCCGCAGGGCACGCTTTACGGCAAGAACACAACCGCCGGCGCGATCAATATCACCACCAACCAGCCGACCTTCGATTTTGAGGGCAAAGCGGAGGTCAGCGTGGGCAGCCTGAACTTCAAGCAGGCCAAGGCCGCCATTTCCGGCCCGCTCTCGGATACACTGGCCGCGCGTATCGCCGTCTCCAGCACCAGCCGGCGCGGCACGATCTATAATGTCACGACCGACCGGTGGATTCAGAGCCAGGACAATATCGGCCTGCGCGGGCAGTTGCTCTGGAAGCCCACCGATACCTTCAGCGCTACCCTGGTCGGCGATTACAGCAAGCAGGATGCCATCTGCTGCGGCTCCGTGTTCGTGCGCACCGGCGCCACCCAGCGCCCGCTCAATCGCCAGTTCGCCGCCTTGGCTGCGGCGCAGAACTACGCGCCACCCAGCCTCAACGGGTTCGACCGCCTCACCGATCTCGATGCCAGCCTCAATGCCGGCAACGTGATCGGCGGCGTCGCCCTGCGGTTGAAGTGGGATGTCGGCCCCGGCACGCTGACTTCCGTGACTGCCTGGCGCAGCTGGAACTGGAAGCCGGAGAACGACCGCGATTTCACCGGCCTGCCGATCGTCACCCTCTCGCAGAACCCCTCCCAGCAGGATCAGTACACGCAGGAGCTGCGCTATAATTACAGCGGCAAGCAGTTCGATTTCGTTCTGGGCGCCTTCGCCTTTAACCAGCGGATCGACACGCAGGGAACCGAGCAGCATGGCGCGGCATCCAGCCGCTGGACGCTGAACCCGAGCAGTGCGTTGGCCAGCAACCCGGCGGTGCTGAACGGGCTGACCGCGCGCAACTCGCAATATCTCAAGAGCACCAGCCTGGCGCTGTTCGGCCAGCTGGCCTGGAAGGCCACCGACGCGCTAACCATCCAGCCCGGCCTGCGCCTCAACTATGACAAGAAGGAAGGCTTCTACCAGCGCCGCGTCTTCGATGGGCAGGGCGTGGAAATCCTCGCGACGGACACGGGCGCAGTGCGTGCGGCGCAGCTCGGTGTCTTCACCCCGCAGCTCAGCGCGCCGGAGGCCAGCGACTGGAACTTCAGCTACGACCTCACGGTGAGCTACCGCGTCGCCCCGGACATTCTGACCTATGCGACCTATGCCAAGACCTTCAAGACGGTCGGCATCAACCAGAACGGCCTGCCCACGGATGCCGCCGGCAATCCGATCCTTGCCGCCGGGCAGATCCGGCCCGAGCAGGTCCAGCATTTCGAGGCCGGCATCAAGGCGCAGTTCTGGGATCGCCGCGCGACGCTCAACCTCTCGGCCTTCCGCACCGACATCAAGGACTATCAGGCCACGGTGAACAACGGCCAGTTCGGGGTGCTGCGCGGTTACCTCGCCAATGCCGACAAGGTCCGCTCGCAAGGCGTGGAGGTCGACTTCTCGGTGCGCCCGAGCCAGCGCTTCAATGCCTATGTGAATGGCGCCTACACTGACGCCACCTATCGGCGCTTCGTCGACGCGCCCTGCCCGCCGGAGCTTTCTGGCGGCACGGCGGCCGGGAGCAATTCGCCGAGCGCGCCGGGCACGCCCGGTGGCTTCAGCCCGGCCAATTGCGACATCTCCGGCCAGCGCCTGCCGGGCGTCTCCAAATGGGCGCTCTCCTTCGGTGCGGAAGGCAATGTACCGGCCACCCTGCTTGGCCAGACCGGCGAGGTGTATCTCGGCTATGACGGCAGTTATCGCTCTAACTTCTCGTCCAACGCTTCGCCCTCGGCTTACACCTGGATCGATGGCTACAGCCTGTCGAACGTCCGGCTGGGCTTCCGGACGGATGCCGGCCTCGACATCTTCGGATGGGTGCGAAATGCCTTTGACGAGAATTATTACGAGCAGCTGTTCGTCGGCCCCGGCAATACCGGCCTGATCGCCGGCCTGCCCGGCGACCCGCGCACCTGGGGGGCGACAGTGAAGGTCTCGTTCTGATGGCAAGGGGGCGGGAGGCTGAAAACCTCCCGCCCTAATGCGCGCCAGAAACCATCACCCCCTCCGTTCGTGTCGAGCGAAGTCGAGACACGGGAGTACAGCGCTGGGCGTGTCTCGACTTCGCTCGACACGAACGGGAGGTAGAACGAGATTTGGTCCGCGGCTTTCGGAGGGAGAGCCCCCTCAAATCCCCGCCAGCTGCGCCCCAGTCGACCAATTACCGTGCAAACCCTGCCGGATACGCACCGGTAGCTTAGCCCGGGCGATCGGCCCTTCATCGACATGCTGGGCATCGAAGAAGCACAGCTCCGAATAATTGGTCACGTGATTGTCGACCAGCGCGATGACATAGCCCTCGCCTTCCGGCGCATCGGCCGATTTGGGGACGAAGCACGGCTCCTGAATGCCGCATTGCGGCCCCGGCCACCAGATCCTGGTCTTCCCGGTTGCCAGATCGATATGGGCCAGGCTGTTGATCATGCCGACGAACGGCCCGCCCGGACCTTCATAGGGTTTCTCGCGATCCATCACCAGCATCCAGCCATGGCGATAGGCCTGCGTGGCGTAGCGGTCATCGATCCGGGGAAACTCGTCGGCGAGGTTGGTCAGCTTCTCGATGCTTTCAAACTCGTCGCTGTTGGACGCCATGTCGACGCTCCAGCGGCTGAGATAGCCGAGCCCCGCAATCGGGTCGAACGGCGCGCCGTGAATATCCGGGAAGAAGGGGAAGCTGTTGTTGGCCGCCACCGGATGATCGAAGTAGATCCGCGTGCCCTCGTTGAAGGCATTCATCACATGCCCCACGAAGCAGTTGGACGGCGCCTTGAACCAGCGCATGTCCGCCGCCGTGGCGCCGGCCTGCCGGGGTAGCACGGCAAGCCAGACCGGCTGGGTGGTGTCAAACCCGAAATAGGGCAGGCGCTTTTCCAGCCGCTCCATGCTGGTGAGCAGCGGCATGACCGAGAAGACCGCATAATCTTCCGTCACGCCGAAATCATGCATCATGCACAGATATTTGTTCTGGAAGGGAATCTCGAACATCAACTCACCGGTTGGCGAGATTTCCATATAGCTCATGTCATGGGTCATCGGCCCTTTGGACATGTAAGAGAAGGCGCACATATTGCCGGTGGCCGGGTCGATCTTCGGATGGGCGCAGAAGGTCTTGCTGTCGATCCGACCGCCGAAGTCGGTGTAGCCATGGGTCTCCAGCGTGTTCGGGTCCATGAGCAGGCAGGGGCTGTCCTCCTTCATGGCGTAGAGCTTGCCGGCATGGACCAGCACATTGGTATTGGCGGTGCCGCGAATCTGCCCCTCGACGCTCGGGTCGTCGGTCAGGTGATTGCGGTACATGCCGAACAGCGACTTGCCGGCCTTGTTCTCCAGCTTCCATTTGTCGGTCTGCGCATAACGCTGGCGGAAATCGACCTTGCCATCCTTGACCCGGAACATGCTGACCATGCCATCGCCATTGAAGAACTGGTCGTCCTCGAATTTGGGCGCGAACTGATTGTCCGGGTGGACGCGGTGGAAGGCGCCATCCAGATCGGCGGGGATTGCCCCCTCGATTTCGACGTCGTGAATGTCGCCCTGCAAACGGAGCGGGCGAAGTGTACCGGTGAAACCGAACGTGTTGGGGAAATGGGCCATGCGTCGCTCTCCTCGATTCTCTCTCTCGCGCCTGATCTACCGGCCCGCGCATCTGCAGAAATTGATCGAGCGCAATCCACGCCTGGATCATCTCGTCGCCTGATTGGACAGGCTGGCAACCGCGCCCTCGCAGCCCCTGTTTTTGCGAAACAGCTCGTTAACCAGGCGACGCTAGTGTCGCAGCGCGCATCGTTGCGCGGACGGGGAACCTGCAATCATGCGGCATGTGATCGCTTTTGGCTCGGTAGTGGCGCTGCTGACGCTGGCCGGCTGTGGGGGTGGCGGTGGCGCGCTTAACTCGACGCCCACACCCGCACCGGCTCCCACACCGACACCGACTCCGACCCCGGCACCCACGCCCGCGCCGACCCCCAGCACGGTCAATTACGACACCAGCGAATACCGCAATTCCTCCGGCCTGCCTTATCATGGCGCGATCACTGCCTATCAGGCGGGCGCCAGCGGCGCGGGTGTGACGGTCGGCGTGGTGGACAGCGGCCTGTCGGATCCGACCGGCGAGTTCACCGGCCGGATTAGCGCCGCCTCCGCGGACTTTGCCGGCAACAGCAGCTATGCGGATGTGGAGGGCCATGGCACGGCGGTCTCGGCCGTGCTCGCCGCGGGACGCAACAACCGGCGCGTGATGGGCATGGCCTGGGGCGCGACCGTGATGGCGTTGCGGACCGACGACCAGTCCGACTGCGACGCCAATGGATGCAAGCACAGCACCACGGCCATCGCCAACGCCATCGACCATGCCCGGATCAATGGCGCGCGGATCATCAACGTCTCGCTCGGCGGTGGCGCGGCCCCCAATTATCTGCTGCAGGCGGTGAAGCGCGCCACCCAGGCCGGCATTATCATCGTCATTTCGGCCGGCAATAACGAGGACGGCCAGCCCATGATGGCCGCGCCGGACGAGCTGGCGCAATCCTTTGCCAACCCGGCCTATAGCAACGGCCTCGTCATCATCGCGCCATCGGTAAACAGCAATGATACGGTGAGCAGCTTCTCCGCCGGTGTCGCCGGCTTCGAGAGCGTGAGCATCGCCGCGCTCGGCAGTCGCGTCCTGTCCTTCGATCACACCGGCACTGACTATCTCTACTCCGGCACATCGTTTGCAGCGCCGCAGGTGGCCGGCGCCGCTGCGCTACTGGCGGATGCCTTCCCCAATCTCACCAGCGCGCAGATCGTCGCGCTGCTCAAGAACAGCGCGCGCGATGTCGGCGCGCCGGGCGCGGATGCGCGCTATGGCGTGGGAATATTGGATATCGCCAAGGCCTTCCAGCCGGTCGGGGCGCTCAGCATGGCTGGCACACAGATCGCGCTCTCACCCCTTTCGACCGGCATACTGTCCGCACCGATGGGCGACGCCACGCCTGCCGCGCTGGATGCGGTTGCGCTGGACGATTATCAGCGTGCCTATCGCGTGGACCTGACCCCGCGCTTCGCCCGCCCTGCACCGCGCCGTGAGTTCGCCGCTGCGCTCGACACCGCCCAGCGCCATCTCAACCTCGGGACGCCGGCGCTCAGCCTGTCGCTCAATCTCCGCCCGACCGTGGAGGCAGCCACCACGCGCGATCCCTTCGCGTTCCGGCAGTCGGACGAGGCCCGCACCCGGCTGCTCTCCGGCACGCTGAGCGCGCAGATCGCGCCCCACGCGCGCGTGATGCTGGGCTTGCGGACGGGCATCGCCGCGTTGGAACAGCGCCTCGCCGACCGTGCCGGCCCCAGCTTCCTGATGGCGGATCATGGCTTCGATGCCGATCATGCCGACCGGCAGGCGCACGCTGCCGTCACCGTCTCGCAGCAGCTGTCACCGGCGCTGACCGTCATCGGCGGGTTCGAGCGGGGCGATATGCAACGTGCCGCTCTCGCGGATGCCGAGCAGTGGCGCGCCACGCCCTATCATGCGGCGTCGCTCTCGCTCGACTATCAGCGCGGGGCGATCGGCCTCACTGCCGGGACGACGATGCTGGACGAGCAGGCCACGCTGCTCGGCGCCCGCTTCTCCGCCAATTTCGGTGCACAGTCGGCGCGCAGCCTGTTTACGCGGCTGGGTGCGCGCGCCGACCTGCCGGGCGCCGTCCGCCTCTCGGCCAACTGGCAGCGCGGCTGGACCCGCGCCGCGGCCGGCGGAGCCTTGCGCGAAGGCGGATCGCTGGTCAGCCAAAGCTGGTCGGCCGATCTGGCCCGTGGCGATCTCTTCGCGCCCGGCGATCTGCTGGGTCTGCGCATCTCCCAGCCGCTGCGCGTCATCGCCAGCCGCTTCACGCTGATCGTACCGCAGACCTGGGACTGGGAGCAGGAAATCGCGACCGACGCGCGCGTGCCGCTCAACCTCGTGCCGCGCGGCCGCCAGCGCGATTATGAGCTGAGCTATGGGCGCGGCATCGGCCCCGGCTGGCTGGGCGCCAACCTCTTCCTGCGCGAGCAGGGCAGCAACATCGCGGCCATACCCGATGAACTGGGCATGGCCCTGCGTTGGTCGGTAGGGTTCTGAGGCTCGAGTGCTGCCGAACGTGGGCTGACCAAACCGAGCCCCCCTGTTCCTGTCATTCCCGCGAACGCGGGAATGACGAGAGGGGAGAACTGCCCGCCTTCAGACGGTGAAGCTTTCGCCGCAGCCGCAGGCGCCCTTGGCATTGGGATTGTTGAACACGAAGCCGGCGGTGAAATCGTCTTCCACCCAGTCCATGGTCGAACCGATCAGGTAGAGCACCGAGGCGGCATCGATGAAGAACAGCCCGCCGGGCGTCTCGATGCGCTCATCGAACGGCGCGACCTCGCTCACATAATCGACGGAATAGGCCAGCCCCGAGCAGCCACGGCGCGGGGTGGAGAGCTTGACCCCAATAGTGCCCTCAGGCGCTTTGGCCATCAGCTCCGCGACGCGCTGCTCGGCGGCCGGCGTCAGCGTGACGGCGGCGGGCAGCGGGCGCTTGGTGGTGGTCGTGGTCATCAGTCTCACTCTCACTCAATGTCCGTGCAGTCTTCAAAAGAAGAACCCTTCGACAAGCTCAGGGCGAACGGACAAGAATTGTTCCCAACTCGCCAAAAGGTCTCCTTTTGGCGAAGCGTTACAGCATCCCCAGTTCCAGCTTGGCTTCATCGCTCATCTTCTGCGGGTCCCACGGTGGGTCCCAGACGAGATTGACGTCCACCAGCCCGACGCCGGGCACCGATCCCACGCGCATTTCCACTTCGCCCGGCATCGATTCCGCGACCGGGCAATGCGGCGTCGTCAGCGTCATGGTCACGGCGACATGATTGTCCTCGCCCACCTCGACCCCGTAGATCAGCCCGAGATCGTAGATGTTCACGGGGATTTCCGGATCGAAGATGCTCTTGAGCGCATCGATCACCGCATCATAGGTCGCGCCGCCCGGCTCACCGGCGGGCGCATCGCTGGGCTTCTGGGCGAGAAAGCCCTCCAGATAGTCGCGCTTGCGGGCGACCTTGTCCGAGGCGTTTTCCGCAACGCCGGAAGCATCCTCCACCACATCGCTCACGCGAGCGCGCGGCGGCGGAGCGACGCCTTCGACTTCCTCGGTCCTGATTCTGCTCTCGTCATTCATCCGAATATCGTCCTGACCCGATCGAGGCCACGCAGCAGCGCCTCGATATCGCTTTCATCATTGTAAATCCCGAAGCTGGCCCTCGCCGTCGCCTCGACTCCAAGATGCGCCATGAGCGGCTGTGCGCAGTGATGGCCCGCGCGGATCGCCACGCCGCTCTCATCCAAGATAGTGCCGATGTCGTGGGGATGAACCCCCTCCATCACGAAAGAGACGATTCCCGCCGCATCCTCCGGCCCGAGCAGGCGGATGGTGTTGATGCCGCGCAACGCCTCACGCGTGCGTGCGACCAGTGCATCCTCATGGGCAGCCATGCGATCGAGCCCGATCGCCTCGACATAATCGATTGCCGCCGCCAGCCCGATCGTCTCGATGATCGCGGGCGTGCCTGCCTCGAACCGCGCGGGGGGCGGTGCATAAGTGGTGCGGGCGAAGGTCACCTTGTCGATCATCGCGCCGCCGCCATGATAAGGCGGCATGGCCTCGAGGATCTCGCCCCGCGCCCACAGTACGCCGATGCCGGTAGGGCCATAGAGCTTGTGGCCCGAGAACAGGTAGAAATCGCAGCCGAGCGCCTGCACGTCGATGGCGAGACGCGGTGCGGCCTGGCAGCCATCGACCAGCAGCAGCGCCCCGGCACCATGGGCAATCTCCGCGGCGCGCCGCACGTCCAGCACGCTGCCGAGCACATTGGAGACATGCGCAAGTGCCACGAGCTTGTGCTCCGGACGGATCATCGCCGCCATGGCATCCAGATCGATGCGACCATCCGGCGTCAGCGGCACGACGTCGATTTGCGCACCCGTGCGCTGCGCAATGAGTTGCCAGGGCACGATGTTGCTGTGATGCTCGAGCGTCGAGAGCAGGATGCGGTCGCCGGCCTTGAGATTGGCGCCGCCCCAGCTCTGCGCGACGAGATTGATCCCCTCGGTCGCGCCGCGCACGAACACGATCTCATTCTCGCTCGGCGCGTTGATAAAGCGAGCCACGCGACGGCGCGCGGCCTCGAACGCCAGCGTCATGTCCGCCGAGCGCGCGTAGACGCCGCGATGGACCGTCGCATAGTCCGCGCCCATTGCCCGTATGGTGGCATCGATCACCGCCTGCGGCTTCTGTGCCGTGGCGGCAGTATCGAGATAGTGCCAGGGCTTGCCGTCAGCGGTGACGAGGCCGGGGAAATCGGTGCGGCGGCTGTGGAGCGCGTTCATGGTTGCGGCGGAGGGTGTCTCGACTTCGCTCGAAGCGAACGAGGTCTTGGTCGTAATCACGCTGACATCTCCGAATAGAGCGCGCGAGCGCGAACCCGAGGCCGGAATAACCCGATCAACCCCACCCTTCCGTTCGTGTCGAGCGAAGTCGAGACACACCCAGCACCGTCCCTTCCCTTGCTCCTGTCAAGGCAGGAGCCCAGGGGGGCAAGGGCAGTCGGTTGCGCCTTGGGCTCCTGCCTTCGCAGGAGCACGGGGGCGGTAGAGGCCAGCGAACCATTCAGAACAGCACCATACCGCGTCATCCCAGCGCCTCCAACCGGGCCCGCGCTACCGTCGCGAACCGCTCGCGCTCGGCCTCGTCGGCCATGTCGTCGAACAGTCCGGCGATGAAGGCTTCGAGCAGCAGCGCCTTGGCGCTTGCCGGATCGATCCCGCGCGAGGCCATGTAGAACAGGGCAGCGGCATCGAGCTGGCCGATGCTGGCGCCATGGGCGCACTTCACGTCATCGGCGAAGATCTCCAGCTCTGGCTTGGCATTGGCCGTGGCGGTACGGCCGAGCAGCATCGCCTTGAAGCTCTGCGCGGCATCGGTCTTCTGCGCATCGCGCGCGACGCGGATCTGCCCGAGATAATTGGTCGTCGCCTTGCCCGCCGCGATCGCCCGCACGGTCTGTGCACTGGTCGCTTCCGGCTCGGCATGGTTGAGCGTCGTCACCAGTTCGATGGTCTGCGAGGCGCCGCCGATCAACGCCGCCTTCAGCTCGAAATGCGCATGGCGAGCGAGCGTCACGTCGAAGGTGACCCGCCCCAGCGTGCCGCCGCTGTTCAGCAGATGGACGTTGAGCGTGCCGCCCGCGCCGATCTCGACCAGATGATCGCGCACGATGCTCTCGCCGTCCGCGCCATCCTGCAGCAGCGCCAGCGTGCGCACTTCGCCGGGCGCGACGACGATCCGCTCGGGCGCGCCCACGGGCCAGACCTGCGCCGCAGCGTCGAGATCGCTATAGCGCCAAGCCTCGTCGCGGCGCGTGGGGAGCGTTGCCGGTGACATCATGCGCCGCCTCCCGCACGCTCGGTCGACAGATACTCGCGAATGCGCGCGACCAACGAGGGCCGGGCCTTGTCCACACAGGCGCGCACCTCGTCCTGCGACGCCTTGCCCTTGCGCACGCATTGCGTGGTGGCCTTGCACAGCGCCGCGTCGAGCTTGCGCACGCCGGTCGATTCACTCAATCCGCAATGATATTTGCCCGCTGCGTCACGCGTGACGCCCACCTGGACGCCGCGCAGGCGCTGCGCGATGACGGTGATGTCCTCGTCGGTCGCGCCCTCATTCGGCACCGGCGGCGCAGCGACGGCGCTCTGCGCGAGCACCAAGGCGGCCATCAGACTCATGCCGCGACCACCTCGGCATAGCCGTCCTTCTCCAGCGCCAGCGCCAGTTCCGGTCCGCCCGATTTCACGATGCGGCCGGCGGCGAGCACGTGCACGAAGTCCGGCTGCACATAATCGAGCAGGCGCTGATAATGGGTGATGAGCAGCACGGCCTTGTCCGGCGCGCGCATGATCGCGTTGATCCCTGCGCCCACGGTCTTGAGCGCATCGATATCGAGGCCGGAATCGGTCTCGTCGAGAATCGCCAGCTTCGGGTCCAATATGCCCATATGGACCATCTCGGCGCGCTTCTTCTCGCCGCCGGAAAAGCCCACATTCACCGGGCGCTTGAGCATCTCCATGTCCATGCCGAGCAGCGCCGCCTTCTCGCGCGCCAGCCGCAGGAAATCGGCGGCGGACAGCGGCTCTTCACCGCGGACGCGGCGCTGGCTGTTCAGCGCCTCGCGCAGGAACTGGACATTGGAAACGCCAGGAATCTCGACCGGATATTGGAAGCCGAGGAACAAGCCGGCTGCGGCGCGCTCATGCGGCTCCATGTCGAGCAGATCGGCACCGTTGAACGAGGCGCTGCCCTGCGTGGCTTCATAACCGGGCCGACCGCCAAGCGTATAGGCCAGCGTGGACTTGCCCGCGCCGTTCGGCCCCATGATCGCGTGGATCTCGCCCGCATTGATCGAGAGGCTGAGGCCCTTGAGGATGGCCTTGCCGTCGATTTCGGTGTGGAGATTGTCGATGGTCAGCATCAGCGCGCGCCTTCCTGCTCGTGCTGGCGGATGAGCGTGCGGGCCGTCCAGAAGGCCATGTCACGCACATCGCCGGGAGCGGGGAACAGCGTGTCGATGTGCCGCTTGATCGGCATATAGGGCCACCAGTCGGCGCCCGGCTCCGGCGCGCCCTTCTCCAGCAGACCAACGACGAACTCGCTCACCGGCCCCATGCGCGCGAGATTGGGCGCCTTGGCCTTGTGAAACGCCTTGTCCGTCCGCAGCCGTTCGGTGAACGTCGCATCGCCCTTGGCCAGCGCCTCGCGGCACTGCGCCTGATAGGCATCGAGATCGCCGAAATCCTGGACGGCACGCGGCTGAAGCTCGCCCTCTTCCAGTTCGTAATCCTCGGTCAGGATGCGGATCGCCGCCGTCCACGACTGGCCATTGCCGACATCTTCCGCGAAATCGGCGAGGGCATCCTGGATATCGTCTTCGTCGCTCAAAAGTCTCGTTCCTGTAAAAGCCCGCTCAGGGAGAGGGAGTTTAATGTTCATCGCTCCGGACTTGATCCGGGGTCCAGCTGCCGTTCGGCGCCGTGCCGTAAGAAGCGGGATGCCGGATCAGGTCCTGCATGACGTGGGAGGACAGGGCAGAGGTCACCCCACCGAACCTTCCAACGAAATCCCGAGCAGCTTCTGTGCTTCCACCGCGAATTCCATCGGCAGTTGCTGGAGCACATCCTTGGCGAAGCCGTTGACGATCAGGCTCACCGCCGCTTCCTGATCCAGCCCGCGCTGCAGGGCGTAGAAGAGCTGATCGTCGCTGATCTTGCTCGTCGTCGCCTCATGCTCGACGATGGCGCTCGGGTTCTTCACCTCGATATAGGGCACGGTGTGGGCGCCGCACTGGTCACCCAGCAGCAGCGAATCGCACTGGGTGAAGTTGCGCGCCCCTTCCGCATTGGCGCTCATCCGCACAAGGCCGCGATAGGTGCCATTGGACTTGCCGGCGCTGATGCCCTTGGAGACGATCGTCGAACGGGTGTTCTTCCCGTTGTGGATCATCTTGGTGCCGGTATCGGCCTGCTGGCGATTGTTGGTCACCGCCACCGAGTAGAACTCGCCGACGCTGTTCTCGCCGTTCAGCACGCAGCTGGGATATTTCCACGTGATCGCGCTGCCGGTTTCCACCTGAGTCCAGCTCACCTTGCTATTGCGCCCCTGGCAGAGCGCGCGCTTGGTGACGAAATTGTAGATGCCGCCCTTGCCCTCAGCATCGCCGGGATACCAGTTCTGCACGGTCGAATATTTGATCTCGGCATCATCGAGCGCGACCAGCTCGACCACGGCAGCGTGGAGCTGGTTCTCGTCGCGCTGCGGGGCGGTGCAGCCTTCCAGATAGGAAACGTAGCTGCCCTTGTCCGCGACGATCAGCGTGCGCTCGAATTGGCCGGTATTCTCGGCATTGATGCGGAAATAGGTGGAGAGCTCCATCGGGCAGCGCACGCCCTCCGGAATGTAGACGAAGGTCCCATCCGAGAAGACCGCGCAGTTCAATGTGGCGAAGTAGTTGTCATGCATCGGCACGACCTTGCCCAGCCACTTCTTCACCAGCTCGGGAAACTCGCGGATCGCCTCGCTGATCGAGCGGAAGATGACGCCGGCTTCCTCCAGTTCCTTGCGGAAGGTGGTGGCGACCGAAACGCTGTCGAACACGGCGTCCACAGCGACCCGGCGCGCGCCCGCGACATTGGCGAGCACCTTCTGCTCCTCGATTGGAATGCCCAGCTTCTCGTAAGTCCGGCGGATCTCCGGATCGAGCTCGTCCAGGCTGCCCAGCTCGACCTTCTTCTTGGGCGCCGCATAATAATAGGCGTCCTGATAATCGATCGGCGGCACGTTGAGCTTCGCCCAATCCGGCGAGTCCATTGTCAGCCAGTGGCGATAGGCCTTGAGGCGCCACTCCAACATCCATTCCGGCTCGTTCTTCTTGGCCGAGATGAAGCGGACAGTGTCCTCGCTCAGGCCCTTGGGCGCGAACTCCTGCTCGATGTCCGAACTGAAGCCCCACTCATAGTCGCTCACCTTCTTGGCGGCGGCGAGCGCATCTTCATTCTTGGGGCGGGTATCGACCGGGGCAGTCATTGCACGGACTCCATGGCGGTTGCGCTTGCAGGGCCAGTCAGGCCCGGAGGTGAGAAAGCCGCAACCGGCAGCGTTTCAGGGGAAGCGATGAGATGAGCCAGCGTGACATGCGCCAGCGCATCGCGGACCAGCGCGTTGACGCCGATCCAGTGCGGGCGGATGTCACAGGGCTGCGAGAGGGCGCAGCATTCCGCCCCGTGCGGCTCGAGGCAGCCAGTGAGCGCGATCGGGCCATCGACCGCCTCGATGATGTCGGCCAGCGTGATCGCCGCTGCCGGACGCGCCAGCTTGATACCGCCGCCGCTGCCGCGCGTCGCCTTGATCAGCCCGGCCCGGCCGAGCAGGCTCGCAAGCTTCTGCCCCGTCGGCACCGGAATGCCGGCCTTGGCCGAGAGGCTCGCGGCGTTCGCCCGCGCGCCACCGCACTGCGACGCGGCGGTCCGCATCATCAGCACGGCATAATCGGCAAGGCTCGACAGGCGCATGTTTGCAAACGACTCTCAAATCGGAGTAAATTGGTCTGATTGCGCAAATGGGCCGGCGCTCGCCGGAAATCAAGCCCGAAAGCGGAGCAATTCGCAGCGCGGGCGCTTCTGTTGCCTTACGCGATGAGGGGCGAGCACGCGGCAGCGGCTGGCGAGTCAGCTGATCTGACTCAACCTGGCGATCCCGTCCTTCAGCTCCGCGCGCTTCATCGAGAGACGGATTACGATGCTGGCTCGCTCGCGCAGCTCCGTGGGCGTGAGGCCCGTGAAATGCTTGATCTCGCGGATGAAATGCGATTGGTCATAGAAGGCATCGCCACTCACTTCCGCCCATTCCAGATCTTCGCGCGCCAGAACCTGGGCACAGCGCAGCGCCCGATACTTGCGCGCCAGATATTTGGGCGGCGCGCCGTACAGCCGGTTGCACCAGCGCGCGAGCTGGCGCGCGGAAAGACCCGTCGTCTCCTGCAGCACCTCGACCCGGGGCGACTGCTCGTCTGCCAGCCAGCGGTCCACGACCTCGATGAATCTGCGCTCCGCATCCGGGACGGGATGAAGGTGATCGCGGATGAAAGCCCAGAAGATATCTTCCGCGTTGCCAGGATCATCGATCCTCCGCAGCGCCGAGAGCATGTCGGTCCAGCCCGGGCCGAACCGGGCAGCGAGATCGACGACATCATCGGATGCCGCATCCGCATCGCCGGCCCGCAGCGCCGCCCAGCCCAGCGGCAGTACGGAAACGCCGAACACCTGCAAAGGCCCGTGCACATCGAAATGCGTTGCCGCGCTGGTCGCGCCGAGCAGGCAGCATTCAGGGGTCTCCGCCCGGTGCCCGTCCACGAACCGATAGGCGCCCGAACCGGCGAGCATGAAGCGGATTTGCGCGAAGTCCGCACGGGTATGGTCCGCCACGCGCGGCTGGTCCGCCGTGAACAAGTACATTGCGCCAAAATAGTGGGCCAGATCGACAGGCGGAACGAAGTAGCTGAGCGCTACCATGTCCGCAGTATCGGCAACGGAGAATCTGTGACGCACGCGCGACCCTGACCACTCTCCAGGGAAAGACGAGCCGAAATGTTCGATCGGAAGGACTGGCAGTTCGGCAGGGCCAAGGCCACGCCATCGCGTGCTCCACCCTGAACGACCTTTCGCACAAATCGCTGATGCGGCAAATAAAAAAGCGGCCCGGCAGGCAATATCACCCGCCAGACCGCTAAAGTTCAAGGTCTCTGAGCCAAATGACCAAGAGCCCTTCGGGTCGCAGTCTCGCCGTAACGCGATTCGTTCAGCTTGGATTGGACGGAATCGTCATGATAATGCGAATCGTAGCCCGGTTGAGATTCCGCGCCACGGCTCCGTTGCGCTGCCCTTTGACCGCTTGACCGAGCGCTGGCATAGCGCGCGGCATGTACCAGAAGCTCCGCCCTCTCCTGTTCGCGCTCGATGCGGAGCGCGCCCATGGCCTCGCCCTTGCCGCGCTGCGCCTGCCTTTGCCCTCAGCCCCCAAGCCGGACCCAATTCTGGCCCAACGGCTGTTCGGACTGGACTTCGCCAGCCCAGTCGGCCTCGCTGCGGGGTTCGACAAGAATGGCGACGTGATAGACCGGGTCGGCGCGCTGGGCTTCGGCTTTGGAGAATTGGGGACACTGACCCCGCGCCCACAGGTCGGCAATCCACGCCCGCGCATTTTCCGGCTGGTCGAGGATGGCGGCATCATCAACCGGCTGGGGTTCAACAATGGCGGGCAACCGGCGGCCTGCGCCCGGCTCGGTCGACGCGGCAAGCCACGGGGGCTGATCATCGGCATAAACATCGGCGCCAACAAGGACACCGAGGATCGCATTGCCGATTATGAGGAAGGCGTGCGGGCGATGAGCCCCCATTGCCATTACCTCACCGTCAATGTGTCCTCGCCCAACACGCCTGGCCTGCGCGCTCTGCAGGACCGGGGCGCGCTCGACGCCTTGCTCGGCCGCGTGATGGCCGCGCGTGCAGAGGATGGGCCGCCAATGCTGCTCAAGATCGCACCCGATCTCGAGCCGGCGGACGTCGACGACATCGCGGAACTGGCTTTGCAGCACCGCATCGACGGACTGATCGTAACGAACACCACGATCAGCCGTCCGGCCTCCCTCCGCTCCGCCAATGCCGGGGAATCGGGCGGCCTGTCCGGCGCACCGCTGCATGACATGGCCCTTGGCCGCCTGCGCGATTTCCGCCAGCGCCTCGGCGACCGGCTGCCGTTGATCGGCGCCGGCGGCATCCGTACCGCCGAGCAGGCCTATGCCCGCATCCGCGCCGGCGCGAGCCTCATCCAGCTCTATTCGGCGATGGTCTATGAGGGGCCGTATCTGCCCGCGCGCATCAATGCCGGGCTCGCCGATCTCTTGCGCCGGGATGGGTTCACGTCGATCAGCCAGGCTGTCGGGGTCGATACGCGCTGAGGAATCGCCGACCTCAACGGATCGACATTGCCTTTGCGCTGTTTTTGCGATGAGGTCGCGCCAGACGAACTGAACGGAATTCGCCCAGCATGGATGCCAGCCCGCCACCCCGCAAGATCGAGGATCACGCCTTTCTCGCGCTGGTCATTCTCATCACGGTCGCCTTCGCGTTCATTCTGGAGCCTTATTTCCAGGCGATCCTGTGGGGCGTGATCATCGCCATCCTGTTCCAGCCGGTGCATCGCGAGATTCGCGACATCATGCCGCGCTGGCCCAGCGCCGCTGCCGGCCTGACGTTGCTGCTCATCATCGCACTGGTGATCGTACCGGCGCTGCTGCTCACCATCGCGCTGATTCAGGAAGCGAGCGTGTTCTACGCGCGCATTCAGTCCGGCGAGATCAACTTCGCGCAATTGTTCGATGATCTGCGCGCCAGCATGCCCGCTTGGTCCGAAAGCTGGCTCCAGCGTTACGGGCTCGACAATTTCAATGCCGCGCAAGAGCGGCTGCGCGAAGCGGCGGCAGACAGCTTCCAGTTCGTGGCAGCGCAGGCCGTCAACATCGGCCAGAGTGCGTTCAGCCTGTTCATCGCGTTCACCGTCATGCTCTATCTCACTTATTTCCTGCTGCGCGATGGCGAGACTCTGATGGAGAGCGTGATCAAGCGGACGCCGCTACGCGATGGCCCGCGCCGGGAATTGCTCCGCCAGTTCGTACTGGTGATCCGCGCGACCGTGAAAGGCAGCATTATCGTCGCCATCGTGCAGGGCTTCATCGGCGGAGTCGTGTTCTGGCTGCTGGGCGTCGAAGGCGCCTTGCTGTGGGGCGTGATGATGGGCTTCTTCTCGCTGTTGCCCGCCGTGGGCACCGGCATCGTCTGGGTGCCGGTCGCGGTCTACCTGCTAGTCAGCGGCGCGCTGGCCCAAGCGCTCATCCTCATCTTCTGCGGCATCTTCGTGATCGGGATGGTGGATAATCTGCTGCGGCCGATCCTCGTCGGGCGGGATACCAGGATGCCGGACTATCTGGTGCTCATCACCACGCTGGGCGGGCTGCAACTGTTCGGCTTCAGCGGGCTGGTGATCGGTCCGGTCATCGCTGCCCTGTTCATCGCCACCTGGAACATCGTGGCCGGGATGCGCGGGCAGGATGAGGCCGCGCTCCCCATCACGGAGCCAGACGACCTGCCGGATGCCGCTTCCGTCCCGGTCGGCGAGGTGGAAGCGCGCTTACGCACCGATGCGACAGGCACGCAGAAGCCGGCTTCGTCGCCACAAGGCGGTTGACGCTGTCCCGGATCAGGGCTAATGGCCCGGCCTTCGCGCGCCTGCGGCTTCCGCCTGGCGAGTCGGGCCGCGCGCCCAAAAACAGTTTCGAGTTCGAGGAATTTCATGGCCAATACGCCGCAGGCAAAGAAGCGCATTCGTCGCAGCGCACGTCGCGCCGAGATCAACGGTAGCCGCATGAGCCGCATCCGCACCCTCGTAAAGAAGGTGGAAGCAGCGGTCGCAGCTGGTGACAAGTCGGCGGCGCAGGCAGCCCTTTCCGCCGCACAGCCTGAGCTGTCGCGCGGCGTGGCCCGTGGCGTGCTCCACAAGAACACCGCCTCGCGCAAGTTCAGCCGCCTGACCAAGAGCGTCGCCGGCCTGGCCTGAGCGCTCTCGCGGATTTCAAGACAAGAACGGCGTCGGACTTTCCGGCGCCTTTTTTGTTGTCCGGACGAGCGGCTGGCCCCGCCCGTCCCTCATGATCAGCCACGGTTCTCGCGCGCCCGTCAGTCCTGCCCGGCGATCTTGATCTTCTTCCCAAGCAGCGTGCGCACATAGATGCGCTGGACCATCACGAAGACCACCACCGTCAGCGGCGCAGCCAGCAGCATGCCCATGAAGCCGAACAGAAGCCCGGCCGCCACTACCGCGAAGAGCAGCACGGCGGGCGGCACGTCCACGGCTTGTTTCTGAATCATTGGCTGCAGGAAATTGCCCTGCAATTGTTGGATGACGAGGAACACCAACGTCGTCCACAGGGCGGTCATCGGCGACACGGTAAAGGCGAGCAACACGGCCGGCACGCCCGCGATGATCGGGCCGATCATCGGGATCACATCCAGCAGGCCCGCAATGATGCCAAGGCCGCCTGCTGCGGGCACGCCCAACGCCGCAAGCCCGGCCCAGGTCAACGCCGCCACGACCACCGACGAGACAGCCTGTCCCATCATCCAGCCTCGCAAGCCGCGCACCGCATCATCGAGTGCCTCGCCGAGCGGGAATTCGGCCCGCTGGGGCATCAGCAAGATGAGGCCGCGCCGATAGACGGCGGGATCGCTGGCGATGAAGATGGCGCCGACGAACAGCAGCACCAGATTGGCGATGCCGTTGCCCGCCGTGAGCGCATAACCGCCGGCCTGAGACAGAAGGTTGGAAAGGTCGCCCTGACCCTGCTCGATCAGGTCGCGGGTGGCGTCGCCGAGACCAAACCGCTCCAGCAGCGCCTGCACCTGGTCGATGGCGGGCGGGATGCTGTCCCGGATGGTGTCGAACTCGCCCACGATCTGCGTGCCGAACAGCGTGAAAGCGCCGGTGATGACCGCCAGCAGCGTCACCACCGCAAGAGCCAGCCCAAGTCCGCGCGGCAGCTTGGGGATGCGGCAGATGACGCGGGTGATGGCATCGAGAATAGCCGCCAGCACCAGCGCCGCGAAGACCAGCAGCAGCAGGCCGGACATTTTGACGAACAGCCACGCGGTGCCCACGACCGCCAGAATGATCACGGTCGCCATGGCGATCCGCGCGCCCGGACCTTGCCGTTCGCGCGGCGCCGGATCCGCGTCGCGCTGCTGAACTGTCATGACATCCCCCTTATCGTTCGCCGCCAGCTTAATGCTTGGTGGTGCCTGTGCAATGTACCGTTGGGCTTCCGCTCACCAGCCGAAGCGCGATGCCCCGCTTGCCAGAGGGCCGGCCGAAACGGTCTGCAGGCGCCGGTACCGCGCTTCGATCAGGCTGAACATGCCAAAGCCGAGCAAGCCGATGGCAATCAGGATGTCCCACGGATTGGTCAGCCAGGCGAGCGCGTCCGACATGCCGCCGGCCTCGCTTGCCTGCGAATCCAGCCCCGCAGAGACCAGAAAGCCGCCGGTGATCAGGAAGATCGTCCCACGCGCCGCATAGCCCAGTCGACCGGTCCATTGTGCCCAGGCCTTGCGCGCGACCTGCGGTTCCAGATGCTTCAAGTAGCTGCCCTTGGCGGCCTTGAAGAGCTGGTACAGCCCCGTACCGATCAGGATGAGGCCACCGATGATGAGCAGGATAAAGCCGCCGGGCAATTGGAGGGCGCTCTGTGCGCTTTCCTCCGTCCCGCCGCCCGAGCCCCCGGAGGTGCCCCGCATGAGTCGGATCGCCTGCCACGCCAGAAACAGGTGGATCAGCCCGCTTGCTGCTGCACCGACGCGGCTGATCTTGCCCTTGGTATCATCATCATGCTGCTCGATGTTGAAAGCGGCGTCCGACAGCCGCCAGAGCCCATAGCCGATCAATCCCGCCGCCATCAGGCCGAGGAGAATCATGCCGCCGCCATCGCCGAGATATTCAAGCGCGCCCGACGGGTCCTCGGCCCGCCCGGCCCGCAACACGAGAAAGGCAATGACGATGTATAGCGCGCCACGGGTCGCGAAGCCGGCGCGCGCGAGCATCGTCAGTCTGGCTCCGGTATCCATGTGCGCATCTCCCTGTTCACCGACGCTAACGATCAGGGCGCAGCGACGTTCCGCGCCGATGCGTCGATCGGATCAGGTCCGCTCGACCGGGAGAGGTCGCTCATAAGGGAGGCCTTGGACCGTGCAACGGTCAGGCGGTGGTGGTGCGGCTGTCCATGGGTGACACGTCCACCGAATTGAAGGTCTTCTGGGAATGGCCGCCGACGAACACGCCATCGATGGGCGAGATGTCCGAATAATCTCGGCCCATGCCGACAACGAGATGATCGCCATTGGCGAGCACGCCATTGGTGGGATCGATCCCGACCCAGCCGCGCAGGGGACCGCACCACAAGGCTACCCAGGCGTGCATCGCGTCCGCGCCGACCAGCCGCGCCTGCCCCGGCGGCGGATCGGTGCGCAGATAGCCGCTCACATAAGCCGCCGGCAAACCGGCGGCACGCAGCGCGACGATGAGAATGTGCGCGAAATCCTGGCAGACGCCGCGCCGGATCGAGAAGGCCTCGGCCACCGGCGTATCGGCCTCGGTTGCCTTGGTGTCGTAATGGAAACTCGCCTGGATGTGCCGGGCGAGCGCCAGTGCCGCGCTCAGGCAGTCCGCATCGGGCGCCAGATGCGGCCGCGCCCAGGCGGCGATCTGCGGCACAAGCGGCAGCAAGCGGGATGGGAAGAGATAGGTCACGGGGGACATCGGCCCGACATCCATGACGGACAGCGCCGCCTGCGCCACCTCCGTCACGCTCATCTGGGCGCCAAGCAGATCCAGCTCGGCCTCGCTCACATCGGCGATGAACGTGGAGCGCACTTCCAGCGAGGCCACGGGCTTGAGCATCTCGATGCGGGTGAGGTTGAACGGATAGGCCCCGACGCGCTCCTGGCGCACGTCGGGCAAAGGATCGACGATGAGGCGATAGTCCCGCACCTGCTGCCCCGGCCATGCGATGGGCGCGAGGCGCAGATTGAAATGCGCCAGCCGCACGGGCGGATCATAATCGACGCGGATGATGTGGCTGACCCGATATCTCATCGCCTGTTATGCATCCGCCTCATCTATGCCAGCCGCGTCATGCCGGAGGCACGCGGCGCATCCTCGCCCTTGAGGAAGAAGCGATCGTCGATCCGGTCCGAGAGATCGAGCAGTGCCGTCTCGATGACCTCCAGATCGCGCGCCGTGAGCATCTCGGCCGAGGCGGCATGCAGACGGGCGGAGAGCGCCAGGGCGAGTTGCACCGGCGGCTCGGGCATCCCGTCGTCACGCAGCGTCGGCAAGGCGCGCAGATGATCGAGAATCGCATCGACCTGAAAGGCAAGCGAGCGCGGATTGCCCGGCTCCAGCAACAGCATGTCGCGCACCGGCGCCAGCGCCAGACCGGAGAGGTAGCGGGTGCGATAGCTGATCTGGCAATCGCACAGATCCAGAAACAGATTGAGATCGTGCCCATTGGCATCGTCGCCGGCAAAGGTGCGCGCCAGCCGGCAAAGGTGGATGGCGCGCTCCAGCCGCCGGCCCAGCTCCAGGAAACGCCAGCCCGCACCGCGCACCATATTCTCGGCAGACAGGCCGGAGAGCGCCGCACAACGATCCAGCAGCCGCGCGACATGCGCCATGAGCTGGGATTCGCGCGCTTCGCTCACCCGGTCGATCTGGCGGCTGAGCAAGCGCCAGAAATCCACCGCCAGCCGCTCGCGCAGGCCCCGGCCAATCGCTTCGGCCGCCTCGAACAGGGATTGGACGCTACCCGGCATCTCCGGATCGCTGAGTGCATGGACGCAGAGCTTGCCGGTGCCTTCACCCAGCTTGTCCTTGCGGGCGCTGCCCCAGGCAACCAGCGTATCGGCCACGCGGCCGAGCGTCGGGCGGTCGAGCGCGGAGGCTGCCTCACCCTCGATGCTGCCGCCGATCAGCACGCGGATCATGCGCAGCACCATTTCGCCGCGCTCCAGATAGCGCGCGAGCCAAAAGAAGTTATCCGCCGCCTTGCTGGGCAGCGTGCCGGCGACCCGGCGAATGGCGACCGGCGCGCCGCTGTCGAGCGTGACCACCGCCGTCTGCGGTTCATCGGCGACAATACAGACGTCGGCGGACATGTCGCCCTGCCCCATCAGCACCGCCCGCATGTCGTCATGCGCTGCGAGCCGCGCAAACCCGCCCGGCATTGCGCGCCACTGTCCATGCGCATCGCGGGCGAGGAAGGCGCGCAGGATGAACGGGCGCGGCAGCAGCACGCCATCGACCAGCGCCGGCGTGGTGGACAATTGCACCAGCTCCTGCCCGATATAGTCCATCGGGCGCTGCTCCAGCTCGGCGAGGAACGCGGCATTCTCGGCCGGGCTGAGGCGCGAGGCCAGGCGCGCGCGGCCATGGGGGATCGCCGGCACCGGCAAGCCGAAGGCAGAGCCGATGGCCAGCCGGTCCGCCTGCTCGCGGACATGGGCGCGCTCCTTCGCCTGCCCGCACCACCATGTCGCGACATTGGGAATGCGCAGCGGCTCGCCGAGCAACTTGCGGCAGAGGCGCGGCAGGAAGGCAGCGAGCGCCGGCGTCTCTAGCACCCCGGCGCCGGGCCAGTTGGCGATGACGAGGTTGCCGTGGCGCATCGCCTCGAAAATATCCGGCACGCCGATGGTCGAGCGCGAATCGAATGCCAGCGGGTCGAGCAGGTCCGTGCCCATCCGCCTCCACAGCCCATCGACCCGCTTCACACCCTCGACGGTGCGGACGTAAAGCTGCCCGTCGCGCACGGTGAGGTCCTGACCCTCGACCAGCAGGATGCCGAGATAGCGCGCAAGGTGCGCCTGCTCGGCATAGCTCTGATTGTAGCGCCCCTGCGTCAGCAGCGCGATGCGCGGATCGGGCCGGGCGCAGATGGCGGCGAGGCCCTGCCGGAAATCGGAGAAGAAGGGTGCCAGCCGCACGAAATTGACGATGCCGAGCGCATCGTCCGTCGCGCGCGTCATCGCGAGGCGGTTTTCCAGCGCATAGCCGGCACCGACGGGCGTGCGCACATAATCCGCCAGCACCCGCCATTCGCCATCCGGCCCGCGCGCCAGATCGACCGCGTAGAATTGTAGCCGGTTGCCGCGCGGCGGCGGCAGGCCGCGCATCTGCCGCCAATAATCCGGCGCGCCGGCGACAATCGCCGCCGGCAGTTCGCCGCTCGCGACGAGGCTGCATTCGCCGTAGAGATCGTCCAGCACCCGTTCGAGCAGATCGGCCCGCTGCGCCAGACCCGCCTCGATGCCCTGCCACTGCGTCGCGTGGATCAGCATCGGCACGGGACTGAGCGGCCAGACGCGCTCCTCGACCTCGCCGGTCAGGCGGAAGGCCATGCCGAGATCAACCACCTGCTGATCGGCCCTGGCCTGCAGACCGGCGAAGCCGCCCCGCGCGGCGCTGGCAATGGCACCGAACATCGCTTCCCAGCGATGCGCCATGGCAGGATCGCCCTGCGCCGCGAGCATGAGGTCACCGCGCCCGGCTTCCCGCGCATAGCGCGCGAGGGCCTGGCCGATGTCCTCTTCCCCGGCAGTCATGGCAAGCGACGCGTTCAAAGGGTCGCGGGCCGTCGCAGATCGAGCGTCAATGGAAATTCCCCCGTTTTCTCGTCCGGCGGCAGCGCCATGGAGCCCGGCGTATGGCCATGATCCTGGAACCGCGCCTTGCGCCGCGCCTCCGCCTCATAGGCATTCACCGGCACGTCGTCATAATTGCGTCCGCCCGGATGCGCCACATGATAGACGCAGCCGCCCAGCGACCGGCCGCTCCATGCGTCGAACACGTCGAAGGTCAGCGGCGCGTTGACCGGCAGGCGCGGATGGAGACAGTCTGACGGCGCCCACGCCTTGTACCGCACGCCGGCCACCGCCTCGCCCGCCACGCCAGTGGCTGCCAGTGGCACGCGGCGGCCGTTGCAGGCGACGACATGCCGCCCCTCGACCAGCCCTGAAACGCGCACCTGCAGCCGCTCGGTGGAGCTGTCCACATAGCGCACGGTCCCGCCGATCGCGCCGGTTTCACCCAGCACATGCCAGGGCTCCAGCGCGTGGGAAATCTCCAGTTCCAGCCCGCCGGCCCGTACCGCGCCATGGACAGGAAAGCGGAACTGCTTCTGCGCCTCGAACCAGTTGGGATCGAAATCATAACCGGCCCGGCGGAGGTCGCCGAGCACGTCGAGAAAATCCTCCCAGACGAAATGGGGCAGCATGAAGCGATCGTGCAGGCGGGTGCCCCAGCGCACGAGATTGCCCTCCTGCGGCGCGCGCCAGAACCAGGCGGTGAGCGCGCGCAGCAGCAATTGCTGGGCCAGGCTCATCCGCGCATCCGGCGGCATCTCGAAGCCTCGGAACTCGACCAGCCCCAGCCGCCCGGTCGGCCCATCGGGCGAGAACATCTTGTCGATGCAGATCTCGGTGCGGTGCGTGTTGCCGGTCACGTCAACCAGCAGGTTGCGGAACAGCCGGTCGACCAGCCAGGGCGGCGGCGTGGCGCCTTCCCCCGGTTTCGGCACCTGCGCCAGCGCCACCTCCAGCTCGTACAGCCCGTCATGCCGCGCCTCGTCAATACGGGGTGCCTGGCTGGTCGGGCCGATGAACAGGCCGGAGAAGAGATAGCTGAGCGAAGGATGACGCTGCCAGTAGAGCACGAAGCTCTTCAGCAGGTCCGGCCTGCGGATGAACGGCGAATCGGTGAGGCTCGGCCCGCCGAGCACGAGATGATTGCCGCCACCCGTCCCCACCGCGCGCCCATCGACCATGAACTTGTCGGCCGTGAGCTTGAGCGCCCGCGCGACATCGTAGAGCGTTTCGGTCAGTTCGACCGTCTCGCCCCATGTCGCGACCGGCTGCACATTGACCTCGATGACGCCGGGATCGGGCGTGATCTTGAGCACCTGCAGGCGCGGATCGGGCGGCGGGGCGTAGCCTTCAATCCGCACTTCGACGCGCATGGCGCAGGCTGCGGCCTCCACCTGCGCGATCAGCTCCAGATAGTCCTCCAACTCGCGCACCGGCGGCAGGAAGACGGAGAGATAATGCGCCTTGGGTTCAACGGTGATCGCCGTGCGCACCGCGCCCTCGATGATCTCCTGCTCCACCCGCTCCTGCGCAGCCGCGCCGCCGGCCTCCGCGCGGGAGGCAACCATCTGCTCGCGCACATCCGGCCGGCGCGCCCGCTCCGCGCGCTGGACATGATAATCCGCAAGCGGCTCGCGCGGTTCGCTCGTGTCGCGCGGGTGGATATACGGGAAGTCGGCCGGCGGCACCAAGGGCAGCGAGCCCAGCGGCAAGCGATAGCCCAGCGAGCTGTCACCCGGCACGGCATGGAGCTTGCCCCGGCGCACCGCCCAGACCTCGCTCTGCCAGCGTGGCTTGGTTTGCGCGGCCTGCCAGCGCTGGATGGGCAAGGCGTAGCCGACGGGCTCGACCAGCCCCATCGCAAACGCCTTCTTCATCCGCTCGCGCGCCTCGACATCGCTGAGCTTGTTATCGTCGGGCGTCACATTGACGGGCAAATCTTCCGCCTTGCGCGCCCATTCTTGCTCATCCTCATAGACCGGCGCGACATAATCGGGCTGAACCTCAAGGCCTGCGGCGATAGTCGCCAGAAAGCGCGCGGCAAGCGCCGGCGTCGCGAGCGGCTTGCCCTCGACCTCTTCCCGCGCGATCAGCATCGGGTCGCGCCACACCGGCACGCCATCCTTGCGCCAGTAGACCGCATAGGCCCAGCGCGGCAGGCTCTCGCCGGGATACCATTTGCCCTGACCGTGGTGGAGCATCCCGCCCGGCGCGAATTTCTCCCGCAGCGCTCGCACGAGCTTGTCCGCATAGCCCTGCTTGGTCGGGCCGACGGCGCCGCCGTTCCACTCATCCTCCTGCCCGCCATTCTCGGCGACGAAGGTCGGCTCGCCGCCGGTCGTCAGCCGCACATCCTGCGCCACGAGGTCGGCGTCCACCTGCTCGCCCAGCGCCTGCACGGCGGCCCAGCGCTCATCGGTGAACGGCTTGGTGATCCGCACCGCCTCGGCAATGCGCGAGACGCGCATCTCGAAGCGGAAGTCCACTTCCGCCGGCTCGGCCAGCCCCTCGATGGGCGAAGCCGAGCGATAATGGGGCGATGCACAGAGCGGGATATGCCCCTCGCCGGCGAACATGCCGGAAGTGGCATCCAGCGCGATCCAGCCGGCGCCCGGCACATAGACTTCCGCCCAGGCATGGAGATCGACCACGTCGCGCGTCACGCCCTTGGGGCCTTCCACCGGCTCGACATCCGCAACGAGCTGGATCGAATAGCCCGAGACGAACCGCGCCGCGAAGCCCAGCCGCCGCACCAGCTGCACCAGCAGCCAGGCGCTATCCCGGCAAGAGCCGGTGCCGATCTGCAGGGTCTCTTCCGGGGTCTGCACCCCGGTTTCCATGCGGATGACATAGCCGATGCGCTGTTCGAGCTGGCGATTGATCTCCACCAGAAAATCGATGGTGCGGCCCTGATGGCCTGCGTGCTGCGCCACCAGCGCCTCGAACAGCGGCCCCTGCGCCTCGACCTCGAAATAGGCAGCCAGATCCGTCTTCAGCGCCTCGTCATAAGCGAACGGATATTCCTCGGCATAAGGCTCGACGAAGAAATCGAACGGATTGATGACGTCGAGATCGGCGAGCAGATCCACTTCCACCACGAAACGGTCGACCGGATCGGGAAAGACCAGCCGCGCCTGCCAATTGCCGTGCGGGTCCTGCTGCCAGTTGATGAAATGGCCCTCCGGCTCGATCCGCAGGGCATAGTTCGGCACCTTGGTGCGGCTATGCGGCGCGGGTCGAAGCCGGATGATCTGCGGCCCGAGACGGATCGGCCTGCTGTAGTGATAGGCCGTGCGATGATAGACTGCAGCTTTGAGCATCCGCGCAGTGAATGCGAATATTGTGCAATGCGCAATAGACAATGCGCGCCCGGTGGGCCAACGGCTCGGCCCGGCCTTTCCAAAACGTTAAGAAACGGCGGTCAGGGATTGCACGAGCAGGACGGCGCGCAAGCCGGGCGCAACAGAGGAAGGCATGGCGGAACAGGATTTCAGGCGACAGGAGTATATTTCCGGGGCGCTTATCGATTGGGAGCGGCGCGGCGCGGACCATGGCGTCATCCTGACGCTGCATATCGCCGAAAGCGGCATGCGCGGCGGCCATCACCGGGTGTCGACGGCACTCAACGACCGCCAGTTGCGCGCGCTGACCCGCGATCTCATGCGGGCAGCTCGTGCGCGTGGCCTCAGCATCGAATCGCGCACGCCGCTGCGCACGCGAATCTGGCGACGCCTCAAGTCGATCGTGAACTGAGCGGCGGTCAGCCCGCCCGGTCGATCAGCTTGCGGAAGGCATCCAGGAAGCTGCGGAAAAAATCCTCCGTCTTCTTGTCCGTCAGCCGGCCGTCATCCTCGAACAGCTTGGCCGCATTGCCGACATAGGCCTCGGGCTGCTGGAGGATCGGCGTGTCCTGAAAGACCAGCATCTGGCGCAGATGATGATTGGCGCCGAACCCGCCAAGCGCTCCCGGCGAGACGGTCATGATCGCCGCGGGCTTACCCATCCACACGCTCTGGCCATAGGGCCGCGAGCCAACGTCGATAGCGTTCTTGAGCACGCCCGGCACCGAGCGGTTATATTCGGGCGTGACGAACAGCAACGCGTCGGCCGGGGCGATCTCCTTGCGAAAGCGCGTCCACGCTGCCGGCGGGCTGTCGGTCTCCGCATCTTCATCATAATGCGGCAAATCGCCGATCTCCACGATCCGCAGCGCCATATCGTCATCGGCGAGGCGCGCCAGCTCCAGCGCCGCCTTGCGGTTATACGAGTCCTTGCGCAGACTGCCCACGATTACCGCGACATCGATCTTCCCGCTCATCACTGACCCTTTCATCTGGTTGCTATCCGGCGCGGCCGAGGCGCTGCCGTCTCATCTTCCTGAACGGCCCGACGAGGCACGCGTTCCCTGACACCTTCCCTGCAAGCTGCGCCCGCCGACCGGAAATCGCAACCGAACCGTTGCTCAAGCATTTCATCGCCCGGAACAAACAGAAGGAAGACAATCATGAAACAGCGCGGCACATTGATTCTGCTGCTCGGCGCGGCCCTCGCACTCCAGGCTTGCGCGACTGTCAAAGGCGCCGGCAAGGACATCGAATCGGTTGGTCAGGCCGGGCAGGAAGTGATCGACGGCAACTAAGCGCGATTGACACGGGCGGCCTTCATACGGCCGCCCGATCCTTCAAGAGCCCGCCCGCCGACTGCCAACGTCCCCAGTATCACAATTTGACGGCGGCGTTGCCCCCATCCGCCCACAGCGCCGAGCCAGTCACAAAGCTCGCCATGTCGCTGGCCAAAAATAGCGCCGCCTGCGCGATTTCTTCCGGCTGGGCGATCCGCTTCATCGCGTGAAGACTAGCCGCCCAGGCCTGCTGATCGGCATCGCTTGCCATCCCTGTCGCTGTCCCGCCCGGAAGCAAGGCATTCGCGCGGATGCCCTGCGCGCCGTAATCGGCCGTAATGCCGCGCACGATGCCAAGCAGCCCCGCCTTCGCCGTCCCATAGGCCGACATGCTGGGCAAGCCGACGCTATTGCCCACGAAGCTGCCAGTGAAGATGAGCGCGCCGCCGCCTTGATCGAGCATGGCGGGAATCTGCGCGCGAGCGCCGAGGAAAGCCGCCGTCAGGTTGACCGCCAGCACCTGCGACCAATCCTCCGGCGTGAGATCTGCCAGCGGCTGCATCGTCCCGACAAGCCCGGCATTGTTGAACGCGATGTTCAGCCCCCCGAAGGTCTCACAGGCGACCGCGACGGCTCGGCGGTGCGTCTCCTCCTCGCGCACGTCGCCCGCGACAATGGCCGCCCGACCACCCTGCGCTCTGATGGACTCGGCGACGCTCTCAAGCGCCCCCTCGCGCCGGGCAACCAGCACGACGGCCGCGCCCTGTTGCGTGAACAGCAGAGCAGCGGCGCGCCCGATCCCCGAACTCGCGCCGGTGATGATGGCGACTTTGCGATCCAGTAATGTCATGATCCAGCTCCATAAGTGGAGCCGGTCAGCTAGACGGGCGGCCGGAAGGACGCGTCCCGTTTCTTGTGGTCAAACCCCTCCCGCGCGGCTCAGTCCTGCGCGGAAGGCTCGTCCCCATAATACAGTTCGCCGATACGGATTTCCTCACGGCCTTGGGCGACCCGGTGCGCGTTGGTATCCCGCAGCGAGAAGACACAGCCGCAATATTCCTGCTGGTAGAAGCGCTCGCGCTTGCTGATCTCGATCATCCGCGCCGCGCCGCCACCCTTGCGCCAGTTGAACGTCCAATATTTGATGCCGGGATAATGCGCCGCCGCGCGCTCCCCGCAATCGTTGATCTGGTTCATGTTCTTCCAGCGCGAGATACCGAGCGAGGAGGTGATGACCGGGAAGCCATGCTCATACGCGTAGAGCGCCGTGCGCTCGAACCGCATGTCGAAGCACATGGTGCAGCGCGCGCCGCGCTCGGGCTCATTCTCCATGCCCTTGGCGCGCTTGAACCAGTTCACCGTGTCATAGTCGGCATCCACGAAGGGAATATTATGCTGCTCGGCAAAGCGGATATTCTCCTCCTTGCGCAGCAGATATTCCTCCTTGGGGTGGATGTTCGGATTGTAGAAGAAGATGGTGTAGTCAATGCCGCTCGCGGTCATCGCTTCCATCACCTCGCCCGAGCAGGGCGCGCAACAGCTGTGCAGCAGCACCTTCTTCTCGCCATCGGGCGGCGTGATGACCGGTCGTTCGTAATCGAGGCTATTGGGGTTCGTCATGGCGCGCGCCTTTAGCAGATCGCCGGGCGCGCGTCACCCGCTGTGCGGTGGGCGAGTGGACTGATCTATGCCTTAACCCCAATCACGGTTCGGCCTTTCCCCACGCCGTTCGGGCTTAGCTGAGAAGGACAGCCCTTCGACAGGCTCAGGGCGAACGGAGATCATATGTCTCATCATCCGCCCGACCAACCGGCCGTCCTCTAAAAGGTCGAGGTCGTGGCACCGCCATCGATGGTGAGGCTCTGCCCGGTAGTGTAGTTGGCAAACTCGCTGCAGAACATCGCCACGAACGCCCCGACATCGTCCGCATTGCCGAAGCGCCCGCTGGCGATCCGCCAGTCTCGCACGAACTCGGCGACCTCATCCTCATAGGTCGTGCCCTTGGCCTTGGCGCGGGCATTGAACTGGTCCTCGACTGTCGCGGTGTGGTGCATGCCCGGCAGCAGGTTGTTGATGACGACATTGTGCTTGGCTACCACCTTCGAGACGGCGACGCTGTAGTTCACCAGCGCCGCCCGCGTGCTGCCTGAAAGCGCCCGGATTTCGCCAGGATATTTCGCAGCCACCGTGGCGATATTCACCACCCGGCCCCATCGGCGCTCCACCATGCCATCGAGCACGCGGCGCATGAACTCGATGGGCGAGAGCAGCGAAATTTCGATGGCGCTCTGCCATTGTTCGTCGGTGATCGCGCGATAGTCCGGCGTCATCGGCGGCGGGGCGCAGGTGCCGACGAGAATGTCCGGCTCCGGGCAGGCCGCCAGAATGCGCTCGCGCCCCTCGGCGCTGGCATGATCGGCGACGATTGGCAGGACCCGCGCGCCGGTCTCATCGGCAATCTCCTGCGCCGCGCGCATCAGCCGCTGCTCACCCCGCGCCGAGATGAACACGTCCACGCCCTCGCGGGCCAGCGCCATCGCCGCGCTCTTGCCCATGCCGGCGCTGGCGCCGTTGACGATCGCCTTGCGGCCCCTGATGCCCAGATCCATGGCTTGCCTCTCCTGTGTTTCTCGTTCGGCCCAGCCTAGCGCGTCCGACTAAGCCGCGCCACCGCCCGCTCCCTCCGTCATTCCCGCGGACGCTGGAATCCAAGGGCGCGATGGAAATTCGGCTGGGTTCTAGATTCCCGCGTTCGCGGGAATGACGAACGGAAATGTCGTATCCTCTTATCCCAAAGGCCGCCCGCTTGCCGTTTCCGCCGGCATCGCTTGCGTCACGTCCCAATGCTCCACGATCAGCCCGTCCTCGATGCGGAAGATGTTCATGACCGCACTGCCGCCATCTTCCGGCCCCATCCGTCCGATGATCTGCACGGTGGCGTAGTCGCCATCCACCAGCACCCGCCGGACCTGAATCTCCGTGCCTGGCTTGGAGAAGACCGGCTCCAGCCATTTGAGCGCATTTTCGCGGCCATCGGCGATGATCGGGTTGTGCTGGATATAGTCCTTATGGACATATCGCTCAAAGGCCCGGCGCGGGTCGCGCTGCTCATAGAGGATCGTCACGAAGTCGATCATCAACGCCCGGTTGCGCGCCGTCAGCGCGACATGATCGGCGCTCCCGGCCTGTGCCGGATCGACGACCGCGCCCTGCGCGATCGCCCGATCCACCGGAAACAGCCCTGCAGAGGACTCCGCCATGCTCAGAGCACCGCCCAATAGTTGAACACGGACTTGGTCTTCTGCCGATCCGTCTTACCGATAAACACGGTCCGGCTGAGCCAGCCATGCGGCCCTTCCGGTGCATCGAACTGCGGGGTCACCCGCATATAATATTCGGAGGGGTCGACCGGCTCATAATTCTGCAGGCGATCCAGAACCTCCTTGGGTCCATGGCGCACGCCGGTGTTGCGCAGCTGGATCAGCGTGCCGTCATCGGCCTCGATCAGGTAACGCGCGTTGAAGTCGCAGGTCTGGTCCGGGCGGATGCTGGGCCAGTCCCCGCCGGTGTGGGGCACGATGCGGCCATTGAGGCGCGGACCGGTGATCCGGCCACCGAGCACGCCGACATAGCCTCGCTCCAGCCCGTCCGTGGTCGGGCCGTAGCGAAAGCGGGGGCTCAGATCGATCTCGATGGTGAAGACATATTCCAGTTCAGGCGGTTGCATACCGGTTCCTTGCATGTGGGTGTGTGGATGAGGCGGGTGGCGGCGCTCAGGCGAGCGGCGGCGGCTTGGCGTTGACCTTGCCGGAAACGAAATCGTCCTCGTCCGTCACCATGCGGACGCCATGGGTTTCGTATCGCAGCATCGAGGTGGCGAGGAAGCCAATGACGGCAAAGGCGGCGAGCGTGAGGAAGCCGGGCGTGATCGCGGCTTCCGTCGCCTGGGGCGAGAGCAGATTGCCGCTGCCGGCGATCAGCGCCAGAATGATGGGTCCGAGCAGCTTGCCGAAGCCGCTGACCATCTGGACGAGGCCGCCGCCCAGCCCGGCGAGGCGGACCGGGAATAATTCCGTCCCGTAGGGCGAGCTGTTGGAGGCCCCGCCATCGTAGAATAGCGATCCGCACATCAGGCACAGCAGGAACACCGGTATACCGGCCACGAAATAAGGGTGCAGGAAGGCCGCCGCGCTGATCGTCACCGCCGTTCCGAACAGGCAGATGAGCGCGGAGCGCCAGCGACCGATGAAGTGCGGGGTGACCGTCCACAGCGCCCGGCCGGCGATGCCGGCAATGCTCACGAACACGAAATAGGCAGCCGCCTCGGCCGGCTGGATCTTGAGCAGCATGGTGAGCACCGTTGGGCCCCACAAGGCCACGCCGAAGCCCGCGATGCCGAGCCCCGAGCTGGTCGCCACGATCAGCCAGAAGCGACCTGGATACAAGGCGATGTCGCGCAGGCGCGCGCGGCGCACTTCCTTGGGCACGCGCGGCAGCGGGATCTGCTCCTTGGGCAGATCGACATATTTGGCGAGCACATCATGCGCTTCGGTCGCGCGGCCCTGGGAGACCAGCCAGCGGACCGATTCCGGCACCAGAAAGTAGAGCGCGAAGGCAATGACGAGCGGGAAGAAACCGAGCAGGGCGAGGCCGCGCCAGCCGATGGTCGGCAGGAAATTGGCGACCAGCAACGAGGCCAGCAACACCCCGCCGGGCGCGATCAGGCCGCTCGCACTGGCGATCATGGTGCGCCAGCGCGTCGGCGCGATCTCGATCAGCAAGGTGATCTGCGTGCCGCCATAGCCCACGCCGACGATGAAGCGCAGGAACGCGAACAGCATCCAGCTCCCGTCCGGCACGAAGGCCGCGCAGCCGGCCGCCAGCGAATAGAGCACAATCCCGGAAATCAGTGCCGGCTTGCGCCCATAGCGGTCCGCGAACCAGGCGAAGGGCAGCGCACCCACCAATTGGCCCACGCCTGCCGAAAGCAACACGATGGAGACCTGGCCGAAGGTGAGGTTCCATTCCGGCCCGATGACGCTGACCAGAAAGCCGATGATGTAGAAATCGAAAAACTCAAACAGGCCCTGCGTCATCAGCAGGACGACGAGCAGCCAGTAGCGCGGCTTGAGCCGGGCCGATTCGAAGATGTCGATGCCATCCTGCTCTGGCATGGCCGTCGCTGCGGCAGTCATACGCGACCACCCGCGTCCGAGGCTGGGCAGACAAGGATGCTCATCCGCAGGGCGCGCCTCTCCACATCTCTCGAGAGCGACATCAATCCAGACAGTGAGAATATGGTATCCATCTCGCTCATGCTCTCATTAGTTGGCCGTGGTGATGCGGGAGTAGACCGGCGTTTCCTGTGGCGCTCCGGCATGCTGCCGGGCGTATGCCTTGCTCTGCAGATCGATCAGATGGGCATGGATCGCCTGCACGTCGGCGCGCGTCAGCAGATCGTCCCAGCGCGGCATTCCGTTGGGCAGCAGCAGCCCTTCCAGCACGATCTGCTCGAACGCCTGATGCGCGCCCTCGCTCATGCGGGTCAGGCTCGGCAGCGGTGCGCGCGGCATGTTGGAATGGCAGATCGAACAGTTTTTCGAGAAGAGCACCCGTCCCTTCGCCAACCGATCGGCATCGGTGCCGGAGATCTGCACGGGCGGGGCCGGGATCGGCCCCTCCGGCGGGACGTCCGGCGGGATCGGCACTGGTCCGCCATCCAGCCGAAAGACCAGGATGCGATTGGCGTTCCCCTTGGCATAGGCGGCGGAATAATCGGGGACCAAGCCCCAGCCGCCCCCGCCCCAGCCGGTCTGCACCGCGATATATTGCACGCCCTTCACCCGGTAGGTCATGGGGGCGGCAAGGATCGAGCGACCGGTGTCGATCGTGCGCACCACCTTGCCGGTATCGGAATCCAGGATGACCAGCTTACCCGACAGCGTGCCGAAGATGATGAGGCCACTCTGCGTCGCGAGTACGCCACTGCGGTCCTGCCAGCCGTCCTCGCGCGGATAGCTCCAGATCGTCCTGCCGGTCACCGGATCAACGGCGCGCACGTCAGCCGCCCAGGGCTTGTCCTTCACCCATTGCCATTGCGGCAGATCGGTGATGGTCTTCTGCACATCCTTGGGCAGACCCGGAAGCGCGGCCTCCAGAAAGGGCGTGAAGATCGATTCCGTGCCCGCGTTCAGCGCCAGCTTGCGCCGCGGCATCGCCAGATTGGCGGGCGGCACCATGATGAGATTGCCCATGTCGAGAAAATGGGCGACGTACATCTTGCGCTGCGGATCATAAGCCGCGCCATACCAGTTGCGCGCGCCGGGCGGGGCCGGGAAGACCAGCTTGGGGCCGGCATTGATGTCCGAATATTCCGGCGTGGCGATCGGCTTGCCGGTCTTGAGGTCCCAGCCCGATGCCCAGCTTGTGCGCACCATTCTGTGCACGGCGAGCGGCTTGCCCGTCTCCCGGTCCAGCATGAAGAAGAAGCCGTTCTTGGGCGTGTGCAGCAGCACGGGGCGCTCGGCGCCGTTCACGGCCATGCGCGTCAGGATCATCGGCTGGACGGAGGTGAAATCCCAGTTGTCGCCCGGCGTTTCCTGAAAATGCCATTTCATCGCACCCGTCTTGCGGTCGAGCGCGACCAGCGAACTCAGGTAGAGATTATCCCCGCCGCCCGGCGAACGGATCGCCTGCGCATAAGGCCCGCCATTGCCGACGCCGATGATGACCTGATCGAATTCGGGATCGTAGGTAATCGCATCCCAGGCCGTGCCGCCGCCGCCGATATCCCAGCGGCTTTTCGGGTTCCAGGTCTTGAGCGCCGCCTCCAGCGCCTTGCTTTCCTGCGGCCCCAGCGCGGGATCGCGCGGTATGGTGTAGAAGCGCCAGACCTCTTTGCCGGTGCGGATGTCGAACGCGATGACATAGCCGCGCGTGTCATATTCTGCGCCGGCATTGCCGATGATGACGAGGTCGCCCGCCACTTCCGGCGCGCCGGTGCTGGTATAGGCCCGACTGCGATCGAGAAAACTGTCGACCTTCCAAACGACCGCACCGGTCTTCTGGTCGAGCGCATAGAGCCATCCGTCGAGCGCGGCGACGAACACTTTCCCGTCCGCCACCGCCACCCCGCGATTGGCCTGATCGCAACAGGCGTAGCGATTGACCTGCATGTCGACCTCGGGCGAGAAAGCCCAGAGTTGCCGGCCCGTTGCCGCGTCCAGCGCATAGGCCCGGCCGAGATTGCCGGACGTATACATCACCCCGTCGATGACGACCGGTGTCGCTTCCTGCACGCGGGTGGTGCCGAGATCATAATCCCAGGCGAGGCCGAGCCTACCGACATTGGTCTTGTCGATATCGGTGAGGCGGGAATAACGGCTTTCCGCCCAGTCCCCGCCCGGATTGTCCCAATCGTCGCCCGCACCGAACGGAGGCGGTCCCGCCATGCTGCCGGGCGGCGCGTTCGAGCAGGCCGCCAGCAGGGCAAGGCCCAGCAAAGCGCCAAGCAGGCTCGACACACCGGATGGCGGCACGGCAGGACGCCCGGACACTGCTCAACCCATCTGCGTGACGGGGTTCACATATTCGGCGGCGCGGTCCTCCATGCACTCGTTCCAGATCTTGCGGAAGGTGAAGAGCCACTTGCCATCGACGCGGCGCAACTCGTCTTCATAATGGCCGTAGCCGCCGACATAGGGCGTACGCAGGCGGGTATCGTTGTCGATTTCGAACCAGAAGGAGCGGCTCCAGGCCTTGTCGCCTTCCACCTTCACGGTGATGTTGGTGATAAAGTGGCGCAGCCGCGGCGGGCGGGTCGGCTCCTCGCCCTTGCCGCGCCCCGAGAAGTAAGTGCGCATGCCCTTGCACTCCTCGCGGATCGCCTCGCGCCCGCGCACGATGCCGCCCGCCCAATCCAGCACGCCTTCTTCGGCGAAGGTGCAGGCGTAACCATCCGGATCCTGCCAATCGAGCGCGAACAGATAGCGCGCCTGCAGATCCTCGATTTCCGCGCGGTCATCAGCGAAACTGGCCATGAACGTTCCTCTCCTCAGGTCTCAAATCTTGTCTTGGGCGCCGGATTTGGGATCGGCGCCTAGCGCCGCCAGGGTGTCAGCGCCTTGCGGGTATCGTCCCAATGCTCGACGACCTTGCCATCGGCGATGCGGAACATGTCGAAGGCTTCGCCCGAATAGGTCTCGCCGGGATTGTGCGGATCGGGCTGCGGCTGGGTCCAGATCACCACCACATAGTCGCCCTGCGCGATGGCCTTCTTCAGCGTCTTCTTGCCGGGCGGGATCATCGCGGGCGGGGGGTTGCGGATCAGCGAGATCAGCTCGAGCACGCCCTCGCGGCCCTGCCGCACATTGGGATTATGCTGGATGTAATCCTCATCAATGTATTTCATCACCGCATCGGGATCGGCGCGATTGATGACGCCATCCCACATTGCCAGCACCATCTCGATATTGGCCTGCTCGCGCCTGCGCTCGTGATTGATCCCGAGCCACCAGCTGATCGCGGCGGTCACGCCCACCAGCAGGAGGGCACCCAGCACCAGCGATATCTTCATCCTCTCACCTCTTCCCGACCCATGATCGTCCGATCCGGCGTCGCCGGCCCGTCGCGCACGCGCCGGACCGAATCGCACCCTCTCCGCACGGTCGCTCGTTCAGGCCGATGGCCCGACTCGGCGATCCGCATTTCCGCCGCTCAACCGCTCCGCAACGAAATGGGAAACGGCAATTTTTTCTCATTGAACGGAACCAGCTTGCACTGAATGAACAAATTTGCAAGTTTCATCTCACGATTGCTAGACGATTCAGGAAAGAGTCGCGGCAGGAGCTTGGTTCACAGGAGAGGACAATGCTGCATTCCGGCTGCATCCGCGTGTCTCAGCGCGCCTTCCCATCGCGGAAGGCGATGCGATGAGCGATCCTTTCTCCACCGCGCGCACCGGCAGCCCGTCACGGCGGCCACACATGGCCTTCTCGCGCCGCGGCCTGCTCGGCGCTGGCGTCGGATTGATCGCCGCGCCCTCGCTCGCCGCCATCGGCACCGTCGGTGAGCGGCCCATTGTTTCGACCTCGGCCGGCAAGGTGCAGGGCATCACCGAGGGCGCCGTTTATGCGTTCAAGGGCATCCCCTATGGCGAGCCGACGGGCGGCGCCGCACGTTTCCTCCCGCCTGTCCCACGCAAGCCCTGGAGCGATGTGCGTGACGCCTCGCGCTACGGGCCGCGCTGCCCGCAGCATGGCTTTCTCGGCGGCCCCGACACGCCCACGCATTCCGAAGACTGCCTTGTCGCCAATGTCTGGACCGGCTCGCTGACCGGCAGCAAGCCGGTGATGGTCTGGGTCCATGGCGGCGGCTGGGAAGTCGGTGGCTCGGATGATCCCGTCAGCAATGGCGCCTGGCTGGCGCGCAATCATGACGTGGTGATGGTCTCGATCAACCATCGCCTCAACGTCCACGGTTA